>NZ_NEXR01000011.1:0-102064 GCF_002810365.1 Psychrobacter sp. L7 | reverse complement strand
ATTCATGAGTCTTCTGCTAGCCGWATCATTCGTAAAGTAGAAGACGTACTTATCGATTCAGGTAAGTTTGAATTGCCTAAAAAGTTGCCTAGTCGTGTCGATGAGGACATCAATTGGTCAGTCGTCATTGTCGATGCCACCGAAACCCCTATTGAGCGTCCAAAAAAAACCAAAGAGACTACTACAGCGGTAAGAAAAAACAACACACCTTAAAAGCGCAGGTTATCGTTCATTGGCAAACTGGTTTGATACTTGATGTGCAAACCTGTAAAGGGTCAATCCACGATTTTAAGCTGTATAAAGATACTTGTCCTGATTGGTTACCTGAGAATACTAACTATCTAGCAGACAGTGGTTATCAAGGGTTAGCAAAGCTACATAACCAAACTTTCACACCATTTAAGAAACCTCGTGGTGGTCAGTTATTGGAGATATGCAAACAGGCCAATCACTATCTCGCTAAGTTCCGTATTGTGGTTGAGCACAAAATAGGCTTAATCAAGTTGTTTAAAATCGTGGCTCATAAATATCGCAACCGTCGTCAGCGCTATGATCTTAGAATGAAGCTGTTTGCTGGTATCATTAATTCCGAGCTTAGACTATGACTTTTGCAAGAGGTCTACTGAAGGATTGCATAGCATAAAATCGAGGTAAGTCACTGATATCTAAAAATATAGATTAAATTACTACTACATAAATATTATCAAAATGTTGAAAAGATATAATTTTAATGATATAAGTTTTTTACTAAAATAATATAGTTGTAATACTATAATATCACGAGTGATAATATAATATTATCAAAAAGGACATTATAAGGCTCTTTATTATGATTATCGTCCCTCACAAATAAAGTATGATAATCGCTCATATTTTAATAAGAATATTAGGTCTTTATCTGAAAGACAGGTGAGATGGGTGCAGGAATATTTAGCTTCTAATAAGAGCGTCAGCTTCTCTAATATTGGTGCAACTGATCGGTACCAAGCATTAATAAACGCACTAGCGCAGCATGAGAATTTTAGAGAACTTGTAGATGAGTCTTATTCAAAAATGTTACATAGCTTAATACCTGAGGTGCATTTTAAATGGGTTTCAGATAGTTTAAGAGCGCAGATCTTTGCTCTGCATATTTTATCATCAGAGTATGGGTATAATTTTGACCAAAATAGTCATGACCTAATGAATGAATTGTATTATTTTTTTGACGATAAAAATAATACAACGTATATAGATAATAAAATAATTTTACTAAACAATATAAAGAAAAGATGGCATGTTGTTTTTGAGAAGGATAATTATTCTAAATGGCTGGCTGAAAATAATAAAGAACAGATAGAATGGACTCGAGATTATTTAAGAAAGGATGGTAGGTACAATTATTTAGGAAGAGATACAAGTTTGCACGAAGAAATAAGAAGTCATATTTTAGCTGCCTTAGACATTGTGGACTTTCCAATTAATGACAAAGAAATTGAAAGTTATGTTCAGTCTGATCGTAAAGAACGAATTATTGATAAGATGAAGCGCGCTTGGAGCCAACAAAAATATCGTGATGCGGGTAAGACAAAAAAGCCATATCATCTACCACTGACAAAAAAAACCAAAGCTAGATTAGAGAAGATGGCACAGGTGCAAGGACTGTCAGAGACAGCCACGCTTGATATATTAATAAATCGATTTTATGAGCTCGATTATGTCGATGTTGATGGCAAAGATTTATACTAGGCCTTATCAATATAACCTTGCAGCTCATCAGCTGTGATACCTTGCTCTAATAGCGCTTTGATCAGATCTTGTTTATTAGCATTCCGTAATGAATCTGGCTGATTACTTGCAAGCGATTGCTCAATTTCCTGCCTAGCAGTTCGAAAATCTACTACCTCACCTTTATCTCTTAGCAAATCTAAAAAGTCAGCCCAGACCTGCATAATCTTACGGCGTTCTTCTAAATGCTGCGCGTGGTTATAAACCGCGCGAATGCTGCTTTTTTTATCATGTGCCAATTGCTTCTCGATCGCGTCACCCATATAGCCAAGCTCGTTTAGATTGGTTGAGGCGATATGACGAAAGCCGTGACCTGTTTGTTTGCCTGCGTAGCCTAAGATATCGAGTGCGTTATTGATAAACTCCTCACTGTAGGGCTGATGCATGCCTGTATGATAGAACACATATTCATATTGCCCCGTGATGGCTTTCATCTCTTCTAGCACTGCGAGCATTTGATCGGATAGTGGCACGACGTGCTTACGCGCAATCTTAAGGTTATCGATATCAACACGCCATAAGCGGTTGGCAAAATCGATGTGTGACCATTTCATCATACGCAGCTCAATAGTGCGGCAAAATGGATAAGCTAAAAACTTCATACCCAATCGGGTTTGGTTATGACCATGATAACCCTCGATAGCTTGAAGAAGAGCAGGTAGCTCATGGATATCCACGTGCTTCATATGCTGGCTTTTGGCTTTGGGGTAGAGTTCCTTTAGATCATCGATTGGATTTTGCTCAATGATGCGTTCGCGTTTGGCACGTCTTAAGACATTAGCAACCAAATCAATGGTTCGTCTGGTCACCTCACGTGGCGGCTCACCGTTTTTGTTCACACGCGTTTCGATCTCATCTGCCATCGATCGACAATCTTCAAAGCTTACATCTTTTAGTGCCATGCCTTCAAAGTGGGGCAACACGTCTTTATGCATCCGGTTATAGTCTTGCTGATAGGTACGCGGCTTAACGTTGCGCTTGCGCTCAGCGAGCCAGTCTAAGGCGTAGTCATTAAATTTCTGCGCGTGGATGTTAGCAAGCTTGTCTTGACGCTTTTTATTTTTTGGGTCGATACCATCAGCGAGCAGCGCTTTAATCTCAGTATTGGCTTGTCTAGCTTCAGCAAGCGACATGATGGGGTAAGTACCAAGTGTGAGCCGTGTCTGCTTACCATCGAAGCGATAGGCGCTTATCCATGTCTTTGTGCCAGTATTGCGTACTAATAGCTGTAAGCCTTGCTGATCACTGTATTTGTCAGGACGTGAAGGTGTGCATTTCTCACTAGGTTTAAGCTTGCGTATCTTACTATCGCTTAACATGTTGGTCTATTCCCTATGGCTACAAGCTATATGAATCAACAAATACAACAAGTACGTTGGTCTAATGCTGAATCATAAAGCCTAAATGTTGGTCTTTTTGAGGTCTAATGAAATCATAGACCAACAGATAGACCAACACAAGCCATGGGATAGGTGGGTTATGTTCGGATAGATTAGGAAAACGTTAGACATAAAAAAACGCTAGACGCGTTATATTTAAAGGGTTTAAGATGTATATAGGATAGTTTAGGACAAGCTGGGAAAACTAAGATTTTATAAGATTGGCGGTGAAGGAGGGATTCGAACCCTCGATACGCTATGAACGTATACACACTTTCCAGGCGTGCGGTTTCAGCCACTCACCCACTTCACCGTTTAGACAGACCGCATTTGCACGATACTGATTTTTGACTGGCTAAGTATAGCGGATACCATTTAAAAAGTCACGACTTACGCCTTATCTTTCTTTATTGATGGACGCCTGCTAGGATACGCATACGAAATAACAAGTATAGACGATTGAGAGTTGCATGATAAGAGTTGGTGGGTATCAAGGTATTTTGAACAACAGCATAATGGCGGTATTTGCTATTGTAGTAGGGCTATCATCAGCGCAGGCAGATGACCTTACTCAGTGTAGTCAATCTTTTTATGGCGGGGTTTATCCAGAGTTTACCAATACCAAGCTTGATAAGAATACTCAAGCCTTGTGTATGGACGGGTTTGCCGTTATGTACTCGGGCGTGTCACGGACACCATTGTGGTCAGCTGAGCATCTAGACCGCCGCCGCTTGCAGCAAGCAAAAACCATCGACCGCGAAGACAGCTTTCATGAGGAGAGCCGTCTACCTAAGTCTATGCGTGCCTCGTTGTCTGATTATTCAGGCTCAGGCTATGATCGTGGGCATCTAGCGCCCAATGCCAATATGGCCACTCGCAGTCAGCAATATGATAGTTTTAGTCTGGCGAATATCGCCCCGCAGTCACCGCGTAACAATCGCTATATCTGGCGTAATATCGAGTCTGCTACCCGCTACTTAACCCAGCAGTATGGCGAAGTCTATACCATCACGGGCGTGGCTTTTACGGGCAAAAAGACCAAACAGCTTGCCAAGCGCGTATTGGTACCCAGCCATTTTTTCAAGGCCGTCTATATTCCAGCGACCAATCAAGCAGGGGTGTATTACGCGCCCAATGATGAGTCAGAGCGCATAGAGGTCATTAGTGTAGATGAGCTAACGGCTAAAGTCGGCATTGATGTTTTGCCGGTGCTCGATCGCCAGACCAAAGCGCAAGCGTTTGCACTGCCACTAAAGGCAGGTGATAGCGCCGACTTGCCTGATCAGCCAGTAGAGGAACCGACATGGCTGCTGTTTGTTTTGGCCATTATTGAGTGGCTACTGACTCAATTACAGGCTTAACGCGCTTTTAGTGATATCTCAATGTGCTGACATGCATGATTGAATTACTATAAAAAGGATGACAAAATGATTGAACCCTTTGCCAATAACCACCAAAGCATGCAAATTGGAGAGCTGGTCATCGAAAATCAGCAGGACAAAATCACGATTTATGGCGATATCGATGTGACCTTCGATGCGGCAGGGCATCATCAGGCTCAGCAGCTACACGAGCTGACAACCAAAATTATGCAAGCTTTTGATAATGGTTTGCCTTATAGTAATAACGAGGCAAAGTCAAAAGAAAATGATGACCAATCGGACAAAAATATCGACAACCCTTTCCTGTAACTCTTTGATATGGTTTTGGTTTTATAGAAATAATAAAGTACAAAAAAATTACTAGGCAAACAGATAAAATTGCTTATAATGGGTCAAGACATCGCTTATGTCGCTCAAATCTTTGAACAAAAGCTTGTGAGCAATCGCGATAACGACCATCAAACGCCACATATTAACTCACGATGTGCGGCGTTGATGAGTAAAATCGCAGCGCTTATATAAAAGATTCTAGCAAAGGATGAGCATAGAACAGCAGAAACATCACGTTTCGAGTAATCATTGTTTGATTAATCATTGTATGAAGGGAGTCACTCTATGAAACTATTTACAAAAACCGCTTTAGCAGCTGCCGGTATCAGTATGGCGACCATGGCGTTTGCCGCTGATCCATTACACAATACAACATGGCAGACGTATGACGACGGTAAGCCAAAAGGCACGGTAAAAATTACCGAGTCTAACGGGGTGCTGACCGGTAAGCTCATTGCAACGAACTCCGCCAAAGGCAAAAAACACGTCGGCATGACTGTCATCAAAGGCCTAAAAGCTGACGGTGGTGGTAAATATAGCGGTGGTACGATCACTGACCCAGAAAAGGGTAAAGACTATCGCATGACAGCCAGTTTAAATGGCAATACTCTAAAGCTAAAAGGCTATATCGGTCCATTCTCACGTAGCCAAGAGTGGAAAAAGAAATAAACTATACGCGTTATATTAAGCGTTAGAACACAAAAATCCCGCCAAACCGAGAGGTCTGGCGGGATTTTTGATGGGGCATCTCTTTAATACAGTCGGTGAAAGTACGCTAGATGAAGAGGCACTGGATTAAGAAACGCTAGGTTGTGCCTTATATCACAAACTCAGGATACGCTTCCATGCCACACTCTGCGATATCTGCGCCTTCGTATTCATCCTCTTCAGAGATGCGTAGACCTATGATCAGCTTGATCAGTGCCCAAACGATTAGGCTTGCGACAAACACCCAGACAAAGATCGTCGCCGCGCCTGCAATTTGACCCAAAAAAGTCGCTGCAGGATTGGTAATAGGCACGAGAAGTAAACCAAACAGACCCACGACGCCGTGTACCGATATTGCACCCACTGGGTCATCTATTTTTAGTTTATCGAGTGCCAAGATAGACAAGACCACGATAACCCCAGCGATCAGCCCAAAGAGCGTGGCTTGTAAGGCAGAAGGGGTCGATGGTTCGGCAGTGATGGCGACCAGCCCAGCGAGTGCGCCGTTTAAGAGCATGGTCAAATCCGCTTTACCAAAGATCAAACGTGCCAGCAGCAATGCTCCGATAGCGCCGCCTGCGGCTGCGGCGTTGGTGTTCAAAAACACCATGGCCACAGAGTTGGCACTGGCGATGTCGCCCAGCTTGAGGACGGAGCCGCCATTAAACCCAAACCAGCCCATCCACAGTATCAAAGTCCCAAGGGCGGCCAGTGGCAGGTTGGCCCCCGGTATCGCCCGTATTTCACCTTTTGGTCCGTACTTGCCTTTGCGCGCACCTAGTAGTAGTACGCCTGCCAATGCCGCCGCCGCTCCTGCCATATGCACAATACCTGAGCCAGCAAAATCAGAGAACCCCAAGTCGCCAAGGTTATATAAACCAAACACATCGTTGCCGCCCCATGTCCAGCTGCCTTCTAATGGATAAATCAGCCCTGTCATGACCACTGCAAACAACAAAAACGACCATAGCTTCATACGCTCAGCCACCGCGCCTGAGACGATAGACATACAGGTCGCCACAAACACCACTTGAAAGAAAAAGTCAGAGGCTGCAGAGTAGACAGAGTCACCGCCAAATCCGTTTTCGCTAGAGGCAGCTAGCGCATCGGCGACCAAGGCGTCGCCACCTGCGATACCGCTCAAAAACCACTCGCCGCCATACATAATGGCATAACCGCAAATCATATACATGGTACAGGCGGTGGCGAATAGAGTGATGTTTTTGGTTAAAATCTCAACGGTGTTTTTGGAGCGGACCAGCCCTGCTTCTAGCATGGTAAAACCCGCTGCCATCCACATGACGAGCGCGCCACACATTAAAAAATAGAACGTATCAAGTGCGTACTGAAGCTCAAAGATTTGGTTTTGCATGTTAATTCCCCCTTGAATTGATGCAATATAGAGCGTTAGGTAGGACTTACAAATCAGCGTTTGTAAGTAGGTCGTGCGCTTTAGATAGCGTCAGGACCCGTCTCGCCCGTACGAATACGAATGACTTGCTCGAGTGCTGTGACAAAGATTTTGCCGTCACCGATCTTACCTGTGCTCGCGATGCGGGTGATGGCTTCGATAGCAGGCTCGACCATCTCGTCAATAACAGCCACTTCGACTTTTACTTTAGGTAAAAAGTCCACCACGTATTCTGCGCCGCGATAGAGCTCTGTGTGGCCTTTTTGGCGACCGAACCCTTTAACTTCAGTGACTGTGACGCCTTTGACACCGATGTCAGAAAGCGCTTCACGCACATCATCGAGCTTAAACGGTTTTAAGATCGCAGTGATTAGCTTCATAAAAAATTCCTTATTTGTGTGATGCCGCAGGTTGAGAGAAGTTGTGGTGCATCTCATCGTAGTCATGCTTGATATAGGTCATTCAAGAACTGTGCCAAACCTACTCAAGGGGGGAGGTAGGAGTGGGCTTATTGGTACAAAAATCACCAGTATCATGACACACATCACGCACTATAACGCCGCGATTATACTTATCGTCATGCGTCATACCGCGTCAATCAACCTTTGGCGTTAAGCCTATGAAAACTTTATTATAACCAACTTTCTAGGTGCTTGGGGAGGCTATCGATTTATTTCATGTGACGATTTGCTAAGCGGTTTTTATAAATAATAAAAACAAAAAGGGATACCTATCATCACTATATAAGGGATGAGGTATAGGGGATGAGGTCAAAAAACGCGCCGAGCATAAACACATTACTCAGCGCTGGTAAGATAAGAGAATCAGGCGGCAGACGGTGTGGCGTATAGTCTTTGGGATAGCTCTTATGCTTTAGGAAAAAGCAGATAAGGGGTTTGGGTGCTGACCAGTAATTTTTCCGTATCGCTGCCTTGCAATAGCTCACGTAAGCGCGACTGCCCAAATGCCCCTGACATCAACAGGCCAATGTCATTTTCGGTTTGATAATAATTGAGGGCTGCTGTCACGTCGCGGCAATCGAGTAACGCCTTTTTCGACTTGATGCCCGCTTGCTTGAGGCGTGCGTAAGCTTCGCGCAGCGCATCGCAGTTTTCAGAGTTTTCTTTGCCCACCATCACGATGTGGACGGTTAGGGCGCGAATAAGCGGCGTTTTACAGAGCCAATTGAGCATTTTATGACAAGTGGGACTGTTGTCGAAGGCAAATAGCGCCGTTGTAGGGGGCAAAAATGGTGCATGAGTCACCAAAATGGGGCAAAGACTGACTCTGATGAGTCGGCTCAAAGTCGATTTGCAAGTGACATGATGACCGATGACGATCAATTGCGCTTTGTCATCGACATAATCGATACTTTCACTGAGGTTTTCGTGCCGATGCAACGTATAGGTTTTGAGTTTTTGTCGTTGCTGCTCGCAGTAGGTGGTGGCTTGATGCAACAGCAGCTTGCCTTGGGCTTTTAATTCACAGTTGCTTAGATGTTCTTTATTGGTAAATTGCTCAAGCAAAGTATTTTCGTCGTCGATATTTAGGCAGCCAGAGTAGTTTACCGCGGCTTTTTGTTGCAAGCTTGGCACCGAGTGCAAGAGGCCGATAGGCGCCTGCAGGCGAGTCGCTGCCCACATACTGGCTTCCAACACGGCTTGCACGTGATCAGGACAGTCCAAGCAGGCAATCACACTATCTGGTTTTAAATTACTCATAAGACCACCACATCATTCCGACAATAAAAAGACAGCTGCTTGGCGAAAAGCTGGGCAATGTGACTGATGCCCAACTCTCTCAACCAACGCAGCTGTTTATTAAACTATATATTCAATTATCTACTGGTAATGCATTAATCCAGTAAGCCAATGTCTCGGCGATCGTGGATAGAAAAACGGTCAATCAGGGTTCGGCTTGCATTATTGAGTCCCACCACTTTGACATCAATGCCTTCTCGTTGCAAGCGCATGACCAGCTTGTCCAAAGTGTCCACGGCGCTGACGTCCCAAAAGTGCGCTTGGCTGACGTCAATCTCGATACTATCTAGGGCTTCTTTGGTATCAAAGCTGTGCAAAAACTGCGTGGTCGAGGCAAAAAATACCTGCCCTTGCACATAGTAATAACGCGTGTTGCTACGCTCATCGTACTCACTAAAGATGGTTAAGAATTGACCAATCTTATTGGCAAAGGCCAAGGCAGAGAGCAGGACACCGACACCGACACCGTACGCCAGATTGTGCGTAAAGACTGTGGTCACGACCGTGGCTAGCATGACGATGTTAAATGACATCGGATGCGTTTTAAACTCACGAATAGACTGCCAATTAAAGGTGCCAATCGACACCATAATCATCACCGCCACCAGTGCGGCCATTGGGATTTGACTGACCCAGTCGCTCAAAAACACCACTAAGATGAGCAGCACCACACCGGCAATCAAGGTCGACAAGCGCGTCCGACCGCCAGATTTGACGTTGATCATCGACTGACCAATCATCGCACAGCCGGCCATACCGCCAAAAAACCCTGACACCACGTTGGCCATCCCTTGACCACGGCATTCTTTGTTTTTATCACTTGGCGTATCTGTCAGCTCATCCACGATGGTCGCCGTCATCATAGACTCTAGCAAACCTACGATGGCAAGCGCGATAGAGTAAGGCGCGATGATCAGTAAAGTATTGAGGTTTAGAGGGATGTCTGGCAACAAAAACATCGGCAGCGAATCTGGCAGATCACCCATGCTGCCGACGTTACGAATATCAAGGTTCATATACATCGCCACCGCCGTCAGGCCCACGATACAGATAAGCGGCGATGGGATCACCCGTCCGATTTTCGGAATCAGCGGAAACAAGTAAATAATCGCAAGGCCCGCTGCGGTCATGATGTAGACCGTCATCCCGACGCGCTCAGTCATTGGATTTAGCTCAGGGAGCTGGGCGGCAAAGATGAGTATCGCCAAGGCGTTGACAAAGCCAATCACCACCGAGCGCGAGACAAAGCGCATCAAATTACCCAGCTTTAAAATACCCATCACAATCTGAATGCCGCCGCACAGTAAAGTCGCGGCCAGTAGATACTGTAAACCATGCTCGGCGACCAAGTCGACCATCACCAGTGCCATCGCGCCTGTCGCCGCCGAAATCATACCTGGACGACCACCGACAAAACTGATCACCACCGCGATACAAAACGAGGCATACAAGCCGACCTTTGGATCGACCCCAGCGATGATAGAAAAGGCAATGGCTTCAGGAATTAAGGCGAGGGCAACGACCAGACCTGATAACACATCACCACGAACATTGGAAAACCACTCGTCACGTAAGTTATCAATAAAAGATGTCATAAGTAAACTGCATAGGGTTAGAGGCAAAAAAAGTAATCATCCATAAAATGATCGCGTCGCTATAAAATAGCGGTTCATCTTTTTTTACCACAACATGCGCCTTGTCATGTTGTGGTATTGAATTATCAGAGGTCAATCATCAACACATCGATGGGTTTATTGATGGGTATCACAAATACACTCACCAATAATAACTATGATGATAAATCCTATCAGATTGCCTAAAAAATAGTATTTAAAATGGGTGCTTAAAGTAGTGTATATAAAATAGCACCTACAATAACGTATAGAGTCAGCAATGAGATGCTGCAATAGAAGGTGATAAAACGCTGCCCAACAAGCACAGTAGTTTGATTTTGATAGCAAGGTAGCCTACAGTCGCCGCAAATCAAAAGTGACTGAGGGGCAAATAGCACGCAAACGCTAACAACATGCTACACTAAAATGCCAAGCTCAAGACTTAGAGTAAGACTTAGCAAAAACCCTGTGCTGACAGATCAGGGCGGCTATTATAGCATTAGACCCTGAATATAAAAACAGGCGCATAATAGCATAAAGTCATAAAAAATCAGTACCGAAATCTGAACGATACCGTTATCATGATTGTTATCTTGACGGTAGCGCCTAACGCTTGATACAGCAGCATAGTTAATGCTATGCCCGTCGCTTCAGCCACTATATAGAGCCTCTTTTATTCGTCTTATCCTGTATCTTAGCCATATTACCCATCGTTTGCTTGTTTAATTTTAATAGAAGGAATAGATATGACCACCAGTACTACAACAGAAGCCTTACTTCATAAAGGCAGTGGGTTACAAGTCGTGGTCGGTTTGGGGCAGTCGGGGCTGTCGGTGGCGCATTATTTGGTCAAGCAAGGCTATCAGGTCGCTGTCACCGATGCGCAAGCGGCGCCAGCGTTGGCAGCGAAGCTGCCAGAGGCCGTGACGACGCGTCAGTTTGGCGCGATTGACGCTGAGCTATTGCAGCAGGCGGCGCGTATCATTATCAGCCCAGGTATCGCCCTTAGCACGCCTGCGGTGGCGGCGGCGCGTCAAGCCCATATCCCAGTGGTCAGCGACATTCAATTATTTTGTGACGCCTGCCGTGTCCCTATCGTCGCGATTACAGGCTCTAATGCTAAAAGCACGGTAACCACTTTGGTTGGTCAGATGGCGGCAGATGCGGGCGTCAACGTCGGTGTCGGTGGCAATATCGGCGTACCGGCGCTGACGCTACTAGAAAATAGTGAAATGGCGCTGGCTGTACTTGAATTGTCGAGCTTTCAGTTAGAGACGGTCAGCAATCTGGGTGCGCAAGTAGCGACTGTGCTCAATATGTCGCCTGATCATCTCGATCGTCATGGCGATATGCTCGGCTACCATCAAGCCAAACATCGTATTTTTCAAGGCGCTAAGTCAGTGGTCATCAACCGCGAAGATGCGTTGACGCGACCACTGGTGGCTGATAACTTACCCAGAATCAGTACAGGTATTCATGCGCCTGACAAAGACCAATATGGGCTGATTGTCGATTCCGATGGGCAGACTTATTTGGCGCGTGGTACACAAAAACTACTGTCGGCAGACAAACTGTTGATTAAAGGTCGGCATAATTTGCTCAACGCGCAAGCGGCGCTGGCGTTAGGCGAGCTGGCGGGGTTGCCGCTGGCGAGTATGCTGACGACTTTGCAGCAGTTCACAGGTCTTGAGCATCGCTGTGAATACGTGGCAAGCGTGGCTGGTATCGATTATTTTAATGACTCAAAAGGCACCAATATCGGCTCGACCATAGCAGCCATCGAAGGGCTTGGCGCTGTCTATGCGCCAAAAGATGGCAAGCTGCTGCTGGTATTAGGCGGGCAGGGCAAGGGGCAGGCGTTTGGTGAGCTGACGCCTTTTATCAATCAGTACGTCAGCCAGGTTTTGTTTATTGGCGAAGATGCACCGCTGATAGAGCAGCATTTGCGCGCGGCTAAGATCAGTCATGACGTAACGCTACATCAGTGCCAAACGCTAGAAAACGCCTTTGCCACCATCTTGCAAGTGACCTCAAGCAGTCTCTCGCAAGTACAGGCTGTGCTGTTGTCGCCTGCGTGTGCCAGCTTTGATCAATACAGCGGCTATGCCGCGCGCGGTGAGCATTTTAGTCAATTGGTCCATCAGTTAGCAAGCGAGTCGGCAGAGACAGCGACCCCTTAGTGGTATGAGTGGCTATCTGGCATTCTATGCCGGCAGCTGGTGGATGGGCAAGGCGCACAGGTGTTTTTTGATAAATGATTGTTTTGCTTATAGATTGCTGCTACTGTCTTTTATAGCCAGCCTACTAATCAAGCGTAGAGATGACTGTGTCATTGCTTGAGTAATGGTTAATCGCGCCGATGGTCGATGATGGTCAGTCGTTGTTTGTCTTAGCCTTAGCCTTAGCCTCAGGTTTGTTTGTTGGTATGTGTTTTTTTAAACGGTGGCGTTGTATAGACGCCGTGTTTTTCGTTCGTTAGTGTATATAAAATTATGGCGCTCTCTTCTCTTTTTCGTTCTTCGTCCCAACCAAAGACAGCCACTGGCGCTGATGGTATTTTATCGATGCCGTCAGCGCGTGCTGTTTTGATAGCGAGCGTTGGCTGTATGCTGGTGCTCAGCTTGTTGATGGTCGCCTCTGCTTCTATCCCATTCGCCCTGAGCCGTGGTATGAGCGAGCTGTACTTTTTTAAAAACCAGCTGCTTTACATGACCATTGGACTTATCATCGCCGCCATCCCTTATTATGGGGTGTCTTTGCGGCGACTTTATAAGACAGAGACCCAGTTTATACTGCTGGGGGTTACCGGTTTGCTGCTCGTTGCTACCTTGTTTAGTACTCCGATTAACGGCTCAAAACGCTGGTTAAATTTGGGTGTCTTTAACTTTCAGGTGGCCGAGCTGGCAAAGCTTGTAATGATTGTCTTTGTCTCTGACTTTGTGGTACGCCGCTCGTTTGAAGTGCGCAATGGTTTAGATGGGTTTTTGCGCATTATGTTGGTGGTGGTGCTGATTACCATGCTCCTACTCTCACAGCCAGACTTTGGCTCGTTTGTCGTTATTTTAGGCACGATTTTTGCGATTTTTTATATCGCAGGTGCGCCTTACAAGCACTTTGTCGCACTGACTGCCGCTGCCATCGGTGGGGCTGTGTTGATGGTGACAACGGCGCAGTATCGCTTGGTGCGAGTGATGTCGTTTATGGATCCGTTCGATGATGTGCAAGATACCGACTATCAGTTGGCGCGCAGTTTGATTGCCTTTGGTCGTGGGCAGTTTACTGGCGTGGGCTATGGTGAGAGTGTACAAAAACTCTCGCATTTGCCTGAAGCGCATACCGATTTTTTATTGGCCATCACAGGTGAGGAGCTGGGTTTTGTCGGGGTGACGATGGTCTTGGTGCTTGAGGCGCTGATCATCGGTAGTGCGATGCGCATCAGTTACAACGCGCTAAAACGTCGACAGATGCGCATGAGCTATACCGCTTTTGGTATCGGTGTGGTGTTTATTGCGCAAACCATCATCAATGCGGCGATGAATATGGGAGCGATTCCGACCAAAGGCTTGACCATGCCGTTTTTTAGTTATGGTGGTTCATCTATGCTGATCAGCCTTGTGATGGTAGCGCTGCTGCTAAAAATCTACAAAGAAAGCCCTGAGATTGAAAAGAGTCAGTGCCGTTACTATTAAGCCCTAAACCAAACACCGTTACTATATTCCTAGGGCTTAACTGTATTGCAAAGTGATTAAAAAGCGTCGCTATTATGAGTGGCGCTTTTTGCTGTTGGTCTATTGTTTATTTACCAAGCTCAACTGCTGCTGGCCTTGTAGCGGCGCGTGGTCCCACTGTGCAGTCGCCTGCTTGAGCATCCGCGCAGGTGTGTCTATCTCGACACTCGGCTGCTGCAAAAGCTGTAATGCGGTCGCGATTAGCTGACTTGGGTCGCGGGTGTCTATTGGCTGCGCTAGGTTTTGTTTAGACAGCTTTTGCCCGTTTGGGCTGCAGATCAGCGGCAGATGATACCATCGGTCAATCGCGGGCAGGCGTGCTGCTTGCATGATGCTGATTTGGGCGGTGGTCATGGGCAGGATATCCAAACCGCGCATGATGTGCGTAACCCCCTGCAAGCCATCATCGAGACTGGCGGCCAAAATATAATTGATCATGCCGTCTTGTCGACGCACCACCATATCGCCCAAGGTCTGCTGCGGATTGTCCCACTGTTGTCCCTGAATACCATCATGAAACCCAATGAGATAATCGGGCAGCTGTATGCGTAGCTTGTGCCGTAGCCTATCTAATGCTTTGGTGACACAGCGCCGCGGATAGCGTTTTCTGTTTGGCAGCACAGTCAGCTGTGTCGCAGTATCTGTATGGGCAGGGATTTGATCTTGCTGCGCCCAATATTGCTCTAGGTCTTTACGTGAGCACTGACAGCCGTAGGTCAGTGGCCGTAGGGTCGAGGCCAGATACTCATTATAGATATCGATGCGCTCAGATTGATACACCACATCACCATCCCAGTGTAACCCCAGCACTTCTAGGTCGATCAAGATCTGCTCAGTAAACTGCCGATCGCAGCGCTCTGTATCTGTGTCTTCAATACGCAATAACCACTTACCGCCAAGTGATTTTATATGGCAGTAGCTGGCAAGGGCGGTGGTCAGTGAGCCAAGATGTAGCTCGCCGGTTGGGGAGGGGGCAAATCGGCCGATAGGCGGTGTGGGTATGGAGGTCGTGGGCATAGGCATTTATAGGATAATTAAAATAAACGATGACAGGTTAAGGGACGCCGTTATCGCGGACTAGGTCATATAGGATACTGTATCTGCTGGCCAAAAGATGTTTATAAAACGCAACAAGCGACCACATGATGGTCGCTTGTGCTGAGATAATGCTATTGATTTGTTATCTCTCGGATTTATATGCCTATGCGCCTTGGTTTTGGCGCTCTTTGATTTCTGAGAGAGTCTTACAGTCGATGCACTGGGTCGCGGTTGGACGCGCTTCGAGACGACGCAAGCCAATCTCTACGCCGCAGGTTTCACAAAAGCCATAGTCGTCATTTTCGATTTCTGCCATGGATTTGTCGATTTTGCGAATGAGCTTACGCTCACGGTCACGCGTACGCAGCGCCAAAGCAAACTCTTCTTCTTGAGTGGCGCGATCATTGATATCTGGCATGGCGCTTGACTCATCTTGAATATAAGTCTTGGTACGGTCTGCCTCACCAATCAATTGGTTTTTCCAGTCCAATAAAATCGCCTTAAAGTGCGCCAATTGCGCATCAGACATATACTCTTCGCCTTCGGCTGGCACATAAGGAGTAAACTTCACTTCACTCGGATTCGTGGTCAGGGTGCTCATATGGGTATCCTACTTTTTCAAATTAATTCAATAAAACGACGCATCAAAAGACAAGACGTTATCAATTTATAAACGCTATAAGTTGTCCCTTTATAAAACGTTTTACCACTTGGTAACACAAGTAACACAGCTGATCTAATAATAAAGTTGTCTCGATATGACGACAGCGACATATCAGTACCCCAGTATATGGTTATGTATATTTTTATTTAAATACCTTGATGCAAATACCTCAGTGTAAATAGGGTAATTGGCCTACTGGTCGCTAAACAATATAACAAAACACGGACTATGAATACTTAGCGTGTGGTCAGGTTAGCCATCCTAGCTATTATAATTTTGTCTAATCTCGGCTATAGGTTATCTTTATATTTTAATCATCATCTGGTTTGATAAGTTGTATCACTGTTTTTCATAATAATGAAGCAGTTTTTATCATTGTTGGTGTTTTAATGGAGTCAGACATCACCTATCTAAGCCAGCAATATCGGCAAGAAGTCCGATACATCAGGGCTGCATCACGCTCGCCGCGATAAATCTGGGCGTCAAGTATCCAGTCTTTCTACCCAGCTTGCAACCTCTCCATTGTTGGCTAATTGCAACCAACGGTAACCCGGCTGGGCACGTTTATCATAGGCAAAGTCATTTGCAAAAGGTTTGAACTGATAGCAGGTAGAAGGGGTGCTATATACCGTGACCCCTTGATAATAGCGTACTTGCTCTTGATGAGTATGACCGCTGATGATTACTTTTAAGTGCGTAAACGCACTCATCTGCTGCCAAAAATCCTCGCTGTTTTTTGCCATATGGGTATCGATCCAGTCAGAATCGACAGGAATCAGATGGTGATGGACGGCAATGAGCGCAGGCTTGCTACAGTGGCTGAGCTGCTGACATAGCCAATCGATATCGCTTGGCGCGATCTCACCTGAAACCTTGCCTGCGATGGATGAGTCCAAAAACAACAACTGCCAATGAGCAGACTCAATCACATGCCGACTGAGCAAACGCGGGTCAGCTGGTTTGGCCACCAGCTCACGCTGAAAAAACGGCAAATCATAGCCCAGCTCATCGGTCACATCATGGTTGCCGGCGATACAAGCAAAAGGAATGCCAGTCGCTTGTAGGACGGCAAAAATATGATCGTAGATATCAGGTTTTACTCGGTTGACCAAATCGCCCGTCACCACAATCAAATCGCAGCGAATATCATCGTTTAATGCTTGCGCCAGTACCGTCTCAAAGCTGTGCTGACACAAAACAGCGTCACCGCTACGATCGTCTGTGCTCTTGTTGACAGGCGTTGATAGGTGCAAATCCGTGATTTGTAAAATATTGAGTTGTTCATCAGGTGGGCAAAGCGTGTTGACAGGATAGCTTGGCATTGGGGCGCTCCCTCATCGACTCAAAACAATCAAAGTTGCCAGAACGACTATGGATAAACAATGGTGATTTGGCATGGCTGATGCCAGCCCTATTAAAGCAAGTTTATAACATAAAGTGAATGAAAGCTCTAGCAATATTGATGAAATAAAGTTGGATAACATCAAGGTAAAACTTGTTTATAACCCAGTGGTTACCTAGTGCCGGCGCTCTGCTGACCAAAACCTAAGCGTTTTTAATTTGCTAAAAAACAACGCAATAAAAAACAAAATCGCTAATATCAAAACAATAGCAAGACCGGTCTGGATGTCCAGCCAAATACTGCCCCACACGCCCAGCGTGACGCCAACCTGAGCGATCAGTAAAGACATGAGGACCATTTGCTTGGGCGAAGATGCCCATAAGCGTGCACTCAAGGCTGGCAGTACCAAAAGGCCACTGATCAGTAGGCTACCCACCGCCTGCAAGGCAATGGCACAAAACCCTGCCAATACCCCCATAAAAAATAACCGCTGGCGCGCAGGATTGATACCTTGAATCCGTGCCAAGGCCTCATGAGTGGCCAGCTTGATTTGCGCAGGCCATATATAGATAAGCAGTCCTAAACCCACCAGTACACTGGTGGCAAGCAGCGGCAGATCAGCCCAATCCAGCTCAAGTAAATTACCGAACAAAAACCCCAGTACATTGGCTTGCTGGTCGGTCAGCTGAGTCAATGTCAGTAGTCCCAAGCACAGCAGCGACACCGCGACGACGGCCAGTACTGCATCGACAGGCAAGCGTTCATCATCGATAAGGACCAGTCCTAAGACCACCGCGATACTAATGATAGCAATCCCAACGCCCATAGGTAATTGCCACCACACTGCCAAAGCAACGCCAAGCAGCGTACCATGCGCCAGTGCATCGGCAAAAAAAGCCATGCGTCGCCACAATACCAGACACCCCAGAGGCGCTGAGAGCAACGCTAAAATACTACCTGCAATCCAAGCCGGGGCAATGATGGCTAACCAAGCGCTCATAAAAGATATCCGTAACAGTTTTTAGTTTGCATTAACGCTGTGTTTTTAAGGCAGTCATCAACGTGTTTGAGTGCATGTATTATAATTCGCTGGGAGCATGATGCTCGCAAGCATGCGGCTGATGCACATACGGTTGCTCATAGTGGTGACCAAACAGCTTTTGAAACTCACTACTAATCGCAAGCTCGCTTGGCTGACCTTCACAGCAGATATGCTTGTTGAGACAAATCACCCGCCGGCTGCCTTTCATCACCCAATGTAAATCATGTGACACCACGAGCATGGCGCAGCGCAAAAACGCTGGTAGCTCATCAATAAACTGATACAGCCAAACCTCAGTATCAGGATCAAGCCCTTGCATCGGCTCATCTAAAATCAACAAGTTGGGTTTGTCCAGCAGTGCCCGCGCCAACAACACGCGCTGCGTCTCACCACCTGACAAATGCAGCATCTGCCGTGACAGCAGATGCGTCAAAGACAAGTTGTCAAAAATAAATTGTCGCTGCTTGGCCGTTAGGCGTTTTTTGTCCGCTTGTGCCAACAAATCACAGACGCGTAATGGCAGTATCGGCGGCACGGCAAAGCGCTGCGGGACATAACCTAGCTGTAGAGGCTGGTGAGCGGTGATTTGCCCTTTGGTCGGCTCAAGCAAGCCTAAAATAAGCTTGACCAAAGTCGACTTGCCCGCGCCATTGGGCCCAATGAGGCTAAGTGTTTCATCGACAGCAATATCGATATCGATATTCGACAGTAGACGCTGCTGACCAATATGAAAACTGATGTCACTCAAGCTCAGTAGCTTTTTACGATCAAGTGTTGTATCAGTCGTAGTGGTAGATGTAAACGGTGACATAAGCGCGCTCATAGGGCAAGGACTCAAGGTAAGATAAACGATGGATGATAAATCAACGAGCAAATAATAAACCGTCGGTATTACTGACAGGCTTGGCAGCGACCACTCAGCTCAATGACACTACGCTCCACCACAAACCCCACATCTTTTTCAGCAAAGCTCATCATCTCTTGTACCGGTACGCTACTGCATTCTTGTACCCGCTGACACTGGGCACAGATCAAAAACGCCGCCGTATGCTGAGCGCGAGGATGACAGCAGGGCACGTAGGCGTTGATAGAGGTAAGCTGGTGAATCAAGCCCTCACCGAGTAAAAACTCCAAGCTGCGATATACCGTGGGTGGTGCCACATTTTTTGTCGTTTTTTGCGCCGACACGTCATCAGCTTCATCAGGTCCGACTAGTCGCATTTGCTGCAACTGGGTGATCAGATCATACGCGCCGACGGGTTGGTTGGCTTCGAGTACCAGCTGGTATATCTGCTGCCGTAACGGCGTAAAACGCGCACCACTGAGTCGGCACTGCTCCTTTGCTGCGCGCAGGCGCTCAGTCACATCATGCGGCGTAAAGTCTTGCACATCATGCAAGTGATCGCAGACTGACAAACTCGTAGACATGAGGAAAACTCCTAAAAATTACGTAGCATTTTAGCAATGGCGTTTTCTATTGTTATATTATAACATAATAAAATAAAATTACCGAGCAACCAAAATATTGAATAAGCAAGTAAATTGACCTGCCACTGTCAAAGGGTGATCTGATGGGGATGATCGAGCTGGGGTGATAGCAACCACAAAACGATATGTCCGATGCCCAGCATCTATATTTGCTTAACTTTTTACCAACTATATACCAAAGAGCTGACTATGAATCCAATGTTTTATGATTATTTGCGTGTCTATCCGATTTTGCAGCGTCTGCTAGCATCGCTACTGCTATGGTTGGGGCTGGCCTGTGTGAGCGCGCATGCAGCCACCGTCAGCGTCAGCAACTATCCGCTGTTTTTATTGAGTGAGGCGGTGACCGAAGGCGCGCCGTCTGCCAAGCGGCTGCTACAAGCCGGCGAAGTCGGGCATCATGGCAGTATCAGCCCTGGTGATATCAAGGCAATACGCGACAGTAAGTTTGTGGTTTGGTTTGGTGAGCCGCTAGAAAACAACTTGGCCTCAAGCTTAAAGACAGCGCCTAATGCCATTGCCTTATTTGAGTTTGATGCCTTTAATCGTCATCCGCTACGTGATGTCCAAGGCAAACCCATCGCTGGCACGCTAGACCCTCATATCTGGCTCGAGCCTGATAATGCCAAAGCCATCACTCGTGCCTTGGCTGTTATCCATAGCCATGCCAATCCGCAATATAAAAACCTTTATCATGCCAATGCACAAAAATTCGCCCAGCGTTTAGACAGTGCGGTGGCCGCCGCCAGCTTTGATAGCACAAAAACTCCCTCACCCTACTGGGCTTATCATGATGCGTATCAATATATCGAAGACAGCATCAATTTACAGCTTGTTGGTAGCTTGAGTGTCGATCACCACTTAGCACCAAAAGCCAGTCAATTACGCCGGTTAAATGAGCAGCGCCCAACCAAGCGAATGTGCTTGGTCAGTCCAAATGCACCTGCCAAAGGCTTGCTGGCCAAATTACAGCCCGTCAGTACCACAGTACAAGCAGAAGACATGAGTAACAGCACAGACTTTATCAGTGGCTGGCAAACGATGGCGCAGCAAATCCATCAGTGTATCGATAAATAAGCGCAATTAAGCGCAATAACGCTTAAGTATCTGACTGACGTGCATGATTGACGGCTATTATACAAATGCCACAGTATTTTTTAAGGCATCTGATTTTAAGCTATCTGAAAAATAGTCGATCGACGATAAGATAAACACAGGAGCATGCTGGCATAGCGCCACTCCCTTTATTTAGGATGAATGATAACGGGCACAGGCTTGCCGCTCTTGATGGCAGCCATGAGCAGTGATTGGGGTAGGGGAGGGATAAAAGGTAGATTTTGCTTGCTTAACGGCTGCAGCCTCCTTATAATAAGTGGCGTTTTATTTTGGTTAAAAGGTAACACCTGTAGAGTGAGTCATTCACGGATAAAGAGGTCGCAAGTATTTTTGCTGCCTTATCCCAATGCTATAAGGCTATAGGCGTACCATGACCAAACCTGCCAAACGCACCCAAAAAGACAAGATTGGTATTTATATCAAACGCCAAGCCTGGCTGTTATTTATCTTGATCATTGCCGCTTGGATGATAGATATAAGCTGGCTACATAGTCAGCTTATCATCGCAAAGAGCACCGCAATCGGTGCACTACTGAGCTTTATTACACAGGCTGTATTTGCTTTTTTTGTTTTTTGGTACACCGGATATCGCGCGCGCAGACACATTGTCAGCCAGCTATATCGAGGTCAGATGGCCAAATGGCTATTGACTGTGTTTGGTTTTGCACTAATTTTTATTACCGTACAACCCCTATCTGCGCCAGCGCTGTTTATCGGTTTTATGGTAATGCAAATTAGTCACAGTTGGATGTTGTGGCACATACGCTAGTGCTGGTAGCTCATGATGGTATCGATTATGATCTATCTGCGATGGTTACTGATTAAATAGTACTAGGCAAGTCACCCTGCCGTCCAATTTCTCTATGACTGATTCTATAAAGTCAAAAAATGACATGTGCTTTATTTCTATTGATATGATTTTTATCGATAGGAATATAAAGATAGCGATATAGGCGACGAAGATTCATTGATAAGCGCAAAATGACGATTAAAACAACACAACGTCTCAATAAGCTTTGGGTTTAGTATTAAATATTTCTACCCAGCAAATGAAGCAAACCTATACGACTAAAGGTCAGTGGCCGCTAACTTATTCATACGGCGGATAAAAAAGTCATAATTGACTTTACACGAATACAACGCTGCATTAATATAGGCAGCTAAATATTTTGCTTATAAGCGCCGAATTGAGCGATAGCTACAAAAATGTGGCAGTAAGCAAGCACATATATAATAATTTTGCGTATACATGCAAGGGCTATTACTGAATTATCATAAGCCCTTTTTTGATAGCTAAAATTTAACTTACGCCATCAAACATCGCATCGTAATAGAACTATGGGTTGGATGTTATTGGTTACATGAGTGCTTTGGTTTGTTCTATATATTTGCTTAATCGCAACATACATAGAAAGACCACACCTCATCAGATGACAACCATATTTTTGGTAGTTGATTAAATCGTTGATTAATAAGAAGCTTACATTATGGCATCCGAGCAAACATCATCAGAATATATCTCTCACCACTTAACGAATTGGACGTACGGTTATCTGCCGGGCGAGGGCTGGAAAGTTGCTTATACTGCTGAAGAAGCAGGGCAAATGGGCTTTAACGCTATCCATCTTGATTCTATGCTATGGTCAATTGGTCTGGGTATTTTATTTTGTGCCATCTTTTGGATGGTTGCCAAAAAAGTCACCTCAGGCGTGCCAAGCAAGACGCAAGCTGCGGTTGAGATGATCGTTGAGTTTGTTGATAACAACGTGCGCGATTCATACAGTGGTACGTCAAAACTAATTGCGCCTTTGGCGTTGACTATTTTTGTCTGGATCTTCTTGATGAACTTGATGGATCTATTGCCTATCGACTTTATTCCAAGTCTGGCAGGGCAGATCGGCGCTATGATGGGCCATGATCCACATCATGTGTTCTTCAAGATTGTTCCAACGACTGATCCTAATATCACGCTTGGCATGTCATTCTCTGTCTTTTTGCTAATTCTTTTTTATAGCATCAAAGAGAAAGGCGTGGGCGGCTTTATTGGTGAGCTAACGCTGCATCCATTTAGTGCCAAGAATCCTATCTTACAAATTATTTTAATCCCCATCAACTTCATCTTAGAAGCCGTTACTCTAATTGCAAAGCCTGTCTCATTAGGTTTGCGTTTATTCGGTAACATGTATGCTGGGGAATTGATTTTCATACTGATTGCTCTAATGCCGTTTTGGATTCAATGGGCGTTATCGGTACCGTGGGCTATCTTCCACATTTTGATTATTACACTTCAAGCGTTCGTATTTATGATGCTCACGATAGTTTACTTGTCGCTTGCATCATCAACTGAACATTAATTAGACATTCAATAGGTAAATGAGGATACATCAATGGATCCAGTATTAGGTGGTTACACAGTTATCGCAGTAGCGCTACTTATCGGTCTTGGCGCACTTGGTACAGGTATTGGCTTTGCTATTCTAGGTGGCAAGTTCTTAGAAGGTGTTGCACGCCAGCCAGAGCTTGGCTCTCAGTTGCAAACTCGTATGTTCATCGTAGCAGGTCTTCTTGATGCTATTCCGATGATCGGTGTTGGTATTGCTATGCTGTTGTTGTTCGCTAACCCTCTAGCAGGTTAATCCGAAAGCTCAGTTGTAAATGTTTGGTATTCAAAGATTTATTATCCAATATAGTCAAGATTTGACTGCCAAACATGATCAATGAAACTGATTTTTCATTAACAAAGAGGTGATCACGTGAATATCAATTTTACCCTCGTCGGTCAAGCCATTGCTTTTGCAATATTTGTGATTTTTTGCATGAAATTCGTGTGGCCACCACTTATCGGGGCCATTAATGAGCGTCAGCGTAAAATCGCTGAAGGCTTGAATGCCGCAGAAAAAGCAAAAGCAGACTTGGCGACCGCAGAGCAAGATGTCCAGCAGGAGCTTGATCTTGCGAAGACTAAAGCCGCGGCTTTAATCGAGCAAGCCAACAAGAGTGCCAACCAGCTTGTCGAAGATGCAAAAGCGCAAGCGCAAGCAGAAGGTGAGCGCATTCGCCAACAAGCACAAGCATCTATCGACCAAGAAATCAATCAAGCGCGTGAATCATTACGTGCGCAAGTTGCTGAACTGGCTGTACTTGGTGCTGAGAAGATTTTGCAAGACAAAGTCGATGAGCAAAAACATGCCAGTATGTTAGACCAACTGGCGGCGAAGCTGTAATTGTGAGGATATCATGGCTGACTTATCAACCTTAGCACGACCGTACGCTAAAGCCGCGTTTGACTATGCCAACGAAAATGGTGTGGTAAATGAGTGGGAAAACTTCTTATTTATTGCCAGCCGCGTTGTCAATGACAAGTCGTTCAGTACTTGGCTGGACAATCCAGCTGTTTCTGCTGAGCATAAGTCAGCTGCTTTGGTCGATCTTTATGATACACAAGTAGCGGGTTCTAATGACTCTGCTTTTAAGCAGCTATTAGATGAGAACCAAGGTGCTCAACCAAGCGCTGACACCAGCTATCCTAAAGTATCAGTAGCACTTAGTAACTTCGTTAAACAGTTATCAGAACAAGAGCGTCTGGCGCTGCTTCCTGAAGTTTATGAGCATTATCGCCGTCACAAGGCCATAAGCTTAAAGCAGCTTGACGCATATGTGACCTCTGCCTATCCATTGACCGACGCCCAGCGTGAAACGATTCAAACGCGTCTTGCTGCCTCGTTAAATGCGAGTGTGGTGATTCACGAGTCGGTCGATCCAAGTCTATTGGCAGGCGCTACGATCAAAGTCGGTGACAAAATCATTGATGATTCGATGCGCGGCAAGTTACAACAGTTAAAAACACAGCTAACTGCCTAATGCCACTCAGTAGCGCAGCCAAATAAAATCTGCGTGAGCGTAAGAGCATTTAAGTCAGTGGGCGGGTTATCATAAATTAAAGGAAACAAGGCAATGCAACAATTGAATCCAGCGGAAATCAGTAACCTGATTAAGCAGCGTATTCAAGACCTTGATGCGGGTGCAACTGCAAAGAATGAAGGCACGATTGTCAAAGTATCTGACGGTATCGTGCAGATTCATGGTCTTGAAGATGCCATGTACGGCGAAATGATTGAGTTTGAAGGCGAAATCTATGGAATGGCGCTTAACTTAGAGCGTGATTCTGTCGGCGCGGTAGTACTTGGTGATTACCTACAGCTGCAAGAAGGTCAAAAAGCCTATTGTACTGGTCGTATTCTTGAAGTACCAGTAGGTCCTGAGCTGCTAGGCCGTGTTGTAGATGCCTTGGGTAATCCTATCGATGGCAAAGGCCCTATCGATGCCAAATTGACAGATAAAGTCGAAAAAATCGCTCCAGGCGTTATCGACCGTCAATCAGTCGATCAGCCAGTGATGACAGGTTATAAAGCCGTTGATACCATGATTCCAATCGGTCGTGGCCAGCGTGAGCTTATCATTGGTGACCGTCAGACGGGTAAAACCGCCATGGCCATCGATGCGATCATCGCCCAGAAAGCTTCTGGCATCAAGTGTGTATACGTCGCAGTCGGTCAGAAACGCTCTACTATCGCCAACGTCGTACGTAAGCTTGAGCAAACCGGTGCGCTAGAATATACCACCGTTGTAGTCGCTTCGGCATCAGAGCCAGCAGCACTACAGTACCTTGCACCATACTCAGGCTGTACGATGGGTGAATACTTCCGTGATCGCGGTGAAGATGCCCTAATTGTTTTTGATGACTTATCAAAGCAAGCGGTTGCGTATCGTCAGATTTCACTCTTGCTACGTCGTCCGCCAGGTCGTGAAGCATACCCTGGTGACGTATTCTACTTACACTCACGCCTACTTGAGCGTGCATCACGCGTCAACGCTGATTATGTAGAAAAATTCACCAATGGCGAAGTGAAAGGTAAAACCGGTTCTTTGACCGCTCTGCCTATCATCGAAACCCAAGCAGGTGACGTATCAGCATTCGTACCAACCAACGTGATCTCAATCACTGATGGTCAGATTTTCTTAGAGTCTAGCTTGTTTAACTCAGGTATTCGTCCTGCAGTAAACGCTGGTATCTCGGTATCTCGTGTTGGTGGTTCTGCGCAGACTAAGATCATCAAAAAGCTCTCTGGTGGTATTCGTACCGCTCTGGCTCAGTATCGTGAATTGGCAGCTTTTGCTCAGTTTGCCTCTGATCTTGATGATGCGACTCGTGAACAGCTTGATCATGGTGAGCGCGTGACTGAACTGATGAAACAAAAACAGTATCAGCCAATGTCAATCTCTGAACAAGCGGCCGTTATCTATGCGTCAAACGAAGGGTTCTTAGCTGATGTACCAGTTGAAAAGATTGGTGCTTTTGAAGAAGCCTACTTACGCTATATGCATGATGAGCAAAGTGAATTGATGCGCGAGATTGATGACACTGCGAACTACAACGATGATATCGCAGGTCGTTTAAAGTCAGCAGTACAGACTTTTAAACAAAATCACAGTTATTAATTTAATGGGTTAAGCCGATCTGGTGATGACTGATCGTTTAAAAAGTGGCGCGTTGTCTGATACGCTTTTTGCTAAGACAAAAGCGCCACTGTCTTAACCACCGTCGGTATTAGATCGCGTTATGCACAAAATATTGCCTTTTTTAAAGGTGAGTGTTTATCAAATGCTGCATGCGCCAATGCTTTTTAACCCTCTTATATTGGAATCATTATGGCAAGCTTAAAAGAGATACGTGCCAAAGTCACCAGTATTAAAAGCACCCAAAAAATCACTCGCGCTATGCAAATGGTAGCAGCGAGTAAGATGCGCCGTGCCCAAGAGCGCATGGAAGTGGGTCGCCCGTATGCTGATAGTATGCGCCGGGTTATTTCACATTTGGTGCATGCCTCATCAGATTACAAACATCCGTATATGGAATCGCGTCCGGTCAATAAGGTTGGCTATATTGTCATTACCTCTGATCGCGGTCTGGCGGGTGGTTTGAATATTAACTTATTCAAAGCCTTATCTAAAAGTATCCAAGATTATCAAGACCAGTCTGTACAAACTGAGTTTGCAGTCATTGGCGCTAAAGGGGTGAGTTTTTTCAAAAACTTTGGTGGTAAAGTGACGTCAGCGGTGACTGACTACGGCGACAAACCAACGTTTGAACAGTTAAACGCACCAGTTCAGGCCATGCTTGAAGATTATAGTAACGGTAATATCGACCGTATCTATGTGGTATACAACCAGTTTGTAAATGCCATGACTCAAAAGCCTATAGTCAATCAATTAGTACCGCTACCAGAGGGTTCATTTGGTGACGAAGAGAGCGGCTTACAGACAGAGCTTAGCTGGGATTATATCTACGAGCCTGACATCAAGACATTGATTGATGAATTGCTTGGTCGCTATATCGAATCGATTGTCTATCAAGCGGTAATGGAAAACATTGCCTCTGAGCAGTCCTCTCGTATGGTTGCGATGAAAGCGGCGACAGATAATGCTGGTGACCTTATTAACGATTTACAGTTGGTTTATAACAAGCTGCGTCAAGCGGCGATTACCCGAGAAATCTCGGAAATCGTTGGCGGTGCTGCTGCTGTTTCATAATTGACTACACCTATATATAGAAGTTCAAGGAGAACGCAATGAGTAGCGGTCGTATTGTACAGATTATTGGCGCGGTTCTTGACGTTGAGTTTGACCGTAATGAAGTTCCTCAAATTTTTGATGCCTTGCAAGTAGATGGTACCGAAACCACCCTAGAAGTACAGCAACAACTAGGTGATGGTATCGTACGTACTATTGCGATGGGATCAACTGAAGGCTTAAAGCGTAACTTGCCTGTGACCAACACTGGCGCGGCTATCTCTGTACCAGTGGGTACAGGTACGCTAGGTCGTATCATGGATGTTCTTGGTCGTCCTATCGATGAAGAAGGTCCAGTTGTCGCTGACGAAAAATGGTCGATTCACCGTGATGCACCAAGCTATGCTGAGCAGTCAAACAGCACTGAGCTGCTAGAGACGGGTATCAAAGTTATCGATCTACTTTGCCCGTTTGCTAAAGGTGGTAAAGTTGGTCTGTTCGGTGGTGCCGGTGTTGGTAAAACCGTCAACATGATGGAGCTTATCAACAACATCGCTCTAAAACACGAAGGTCTATCCGTGTTTGCTGGTGTGGGTGAGCGTACTCGTGAAGGTAACGATTTCTATCACGAAATGCAAGAAGCTGGCGTTGTAAACACTGAAGACTTCAGTAAGTCTAAAGTTGCGATGGTATACGGCCAGATGAATGAGCCACCAGGTAACCGTCTACGTGTTGCCCTATCGGGTCTGACCATGGCGGAGTACTTCCGTGACACCAAAGATCCTGCCACTGGCAAAGGTCGTGACGTACTATTGTTCGTGGATAACATTTACCGTTATACACTAGCGGGTACCGAAGTATCAGCACTACTTGGTCGTATGCCATCAGCGGTTGGTTATCAGCCAACACTTGCTGAAGAGATGGGTCTGCTGCAAGAGCGTATTACCTCAACGCAATCAGGCTCTATCACTTCAGTGCAAGCCGTCTATGTACCAGCGGATGACTTGACGGATCCATCACCAGCAACGACGTTTGCTCACTTGGATGCGACAGTCGTACTAAGCCGTGACATCGCCTCACAAGGTATCTATCCTGCGGTTGATCCACTAGATTCAACCTCACGTCAGCTAGATCCACAAGTCATTGGTGAAGAGCACTATAACGTCGCTCGCGGTGTGCAAGAAGTGTTGCAGCGCTATAAAGAGCTAAAAGACATCATCGCCATCCTAGGTATGGACGAGTTGTCAGAAGAAGACAAACTGGTTGTTTATCGCGCTCGTAAGATCCAGCGCTTCTTATCTCAGCCATTCCACGTTGCCGAAGTCTTTACTGGTGCGCCTGGTAAATATGTACCACTACGCGATACCATTGCCAGCTTTAAAGCAATCATCGCTGGTGAATACGATGACCTACCAGAGCAAGCGTTCTACATGGCTGGTAGCATCGAAGAAGTAGTGGCCAAAGCAGAAAAAATGAAATCTACTGCAGCGTAAGTTGCGTTAGCAATTGCTAAAAGGCAAGTGGGCTACTGTCTGTCTACTTGCCAGTAGATAACGCATCGCAGTTTTGATTGAGTTTTGATCGTAAGGAGTTAAATATGGCAACGTTACAATGTCGCGTCGTAAGTGCTCGTGAAGAGTTGTATTCGGGCGAGATCAGCATGCTAATAGCTACGGGTACCGAAGGCGAGATTGGTGTATTGCCAGGTCACACACCGCTTATTACTTTGCTAAAACCGGGTGCGATGCGCGTGCAAACACCAAACGGTGAAGAAGAAGTGATTTATGTTTCAGGTGGCGTTTTAGAAGTTCAGCCAAAGATGGTCACCGTACTGGCGGATACCGCCATGCGTGCACACAATCTTGATGAAAGTAAAATCATCGAAGCTCGTAAAAAAGCAGAGCAAATGCTGGTCAATCAGTCTGATACGGTTCAGACCAATGCCGCTTTGGCTTCTTTAGCAGAGTCCGTGGCACAGCTACAAACGATTCGTAAATATAAAAACCGCGCTTAATGTATTTTCTATCATACTAAGCAGCCTCTCTTATTTGGTATGGTTAGTAATCATAAAAAACAGTCCATCATGGGCTGTTTTTTTTATGTCTGTTATATAGGTTTGTTTGTCATATATTCGGTGTCAGCTAAAATCATATGACAAAAGTAATCAATATCGTGGTTTGCTGCTGACTTTATTAACAGAGATAAAAAGACACTGGCGACAATGAGCATATCTGGCTATATTAGAGACGATAGTATGTAAATGCTGCGTGAGCGTTGAAAACATGATTGCTATTGTCATAGGTGCTGAGCGATGCGTAAACAGTGATGCGTCAATGTCTATGCCAGTATTAAAGCGCTAAAAAAGTCTTTAAACCGTTAATTTGCATGAAAAAGGTAGAATCTTTGGACGTAAACTAAAGTTTTAATCATTATAGTTTATAGGTTTTGTTACTGACTATAGGCTATAGTATAGGAAGCCGTACGTTTAATAGTATACTGTGCTACCAAGTTGTAACAGCTATACAAACATCAATCGTGCCACAATATGGTGCTATTAATTTTACCGCTCTTACTTTTACTGCTTTTAAATGAGATGTATTAGAGGATATAACAATGACAACGACTGAAGAAGACAACACCCCCCGAATCTTGATTGTTGAAGATGATGAGCGTCTGGCCATGTTGACCCAAGACTACTTGGTCAAAAACGGTCTAGAAGTCGCCATCGAGACCGATGGCAATCGTGCGATTCGCCGTATCGTCAACGAACAGCCTGATATGGTGGTGCTTGATGTCATGCTTCCTGGTAGCGATGGGTTGACAGTGTGCCGTGAAGTACGTCCCCATTACCAGAATCCAATTTTGATGCTGACAGCCCGTACTGAAGATATGGATCAAGTACTCGGCCTTGAGATGGGTGCTGACGATTATGTTGCCAAACCGGCGCAGCCACGCGTCCTACTTGCTCGTATTCGTGCGTTGCTACGTCGCTCAGAAAACGCGCCATCAGAAGATGTGCCACAGCGTCTTGAATTTGGTGAGTTGGTCATCGATAATGGTGGTCGTTCAGTCACGCTTAGTGATGAGCTGGTAGATTTTACTAGCGCCGAATATGACCTATTATGGTTACTTGCATCGAATGCTGGTCGTATTTTATCGCGTGAAGATATCTTTGAGCGCCTGCGCGGTATTGAATATGATGGTCAAGACCGCTCCATTGATGTGCGTATCTCACGTATCCGTCCAAAAATCGGTGATGATCCAGAAAACCCTAAACGTATCAAGACCGTCCGTAGTAAGGGTTATCTGTTTGTTAAAGAAGGCAACTAATCAGCTCACATCTGAGTGAAAACAGATTGTCTCGCATTCTCACAAAAAAACCAGCACCTTTGCTGGTTTTTTTGTGGCTAAATTTTAATTTTTAAACTTAAATACAGCGTTATGTGGTTTAATTAAGCCATCATAATGTAGCAGCACTATGCTGAGTACTATCAGCGGATTTTATTTACTAAGTTGGTCACGGCACGTATGTCATTAGTTTCTTCTTTAAAACACAGTATTTTCGTTCGGATTTATGCCGGGCTGCTTATCGTTTGTTTATGCGTGGCCTTGTTCGCGCAGTTATTGATGGACACCATCAATAAAGAGCGGGTGCAGTCCTATCGAGAAACCATGGCCAAAGGGGCGTTTCATTTGGTCAGTGAAGGAATTGCGCATCAGGACAATGAGCAGCAGCGAGCGTATTGGTTATCAGATGCCAGTAGCTTGTTTGGTTCGACATTTAGTGTCATACCGATTGATAAAGTGGACTTCACCGCCAGCGAGCTACGCCGTTTTGAAAATGACAATACCGTGGTTCGTTATAACAATCAGCCGGTATATGCAGATGTTTATTATCGTCTGCCCGACAGCCAGAGCGTCTTGACCGCGAGGGTGTCACAGGTGACCGAACAGCAAGTGCGTGCTATTGCTGTGTTTTTGTTAGATGATTTGTCTTATCACATGACTTTATCGGATAAGCGTGCACGCCTCGCTGAGTTAGAAGACAAGTTTTCTTTTCCGCTTGCGTTTCAGGCGGTCAACACCCTCGATCTGGATTCTGATCAGATAGCGCGTTTGCGCCGTGATGAGGTGGTCATCTCTTTGCAGGATACTAACAGTAGTAAGAGCAACTCAGCGATCAGAGTGATAGTGCCTTCCGAAATCAATGACATGGCTATCTTGATCGGCCCGGTTCCTTTGTTTAACTGGTTTCCGCTCAATCTGATCATCAGTATGATTTTGATCAGTATGTTCCTTATTAGCTTGGGTGTGTATGCGCTGATTTTTCCGCTTGAGCGTAAGCTACAATTGATACAAGTGGGCGTCAACGAAGTCAGTAAAGGCAATCTAGATATCCAAGTACAGGTCATCGGCCAAGATGAGATTGCTCGCTTGTCAGCGACATTTAACGCCATGACCTCGCATATCAAACGTTTAATTGAGTCACAGCGTGAGCTGACACGCGCGGTCTCGCATGAGCTGCGTACGCCTGTTGCCCGTATACGGTTTGCCGTCGATATGCTGGCCGATACCGATGATGAGGACTCGCGCTTTATGCAGCGTGACTATATCGATGAAGATATTGAGTCTCTAAATAGTTTGATTGATGAGATTTTGACGTACGCCAAGCTAGAAGAAGGCTCACCAAAGCTTGATCTAGAGCCTGTCAATCTTCGAGAGCTGCTAGAGCAAGTCGAGCGCGAAACCAACGCGCTAGGTAAACCCATCAAGATAGTGACCAAACTCCCCAGTGCGAAGGTCACGGCAGTGGCTGATAAGCGCTATTTACACCGTGTCATTCAGAACTTGGCTGGCAATGCCCTACGCTATGCAGAAACCACTATTATCATTAGTGCTGGCGTCAAAAAGGGCAATGCCTTTGTCAGTGTCGAAGATGATGGTCACGGTATCCCAGAAGAAGACCGCGAAAAGGTATTTATCCCGTTTTCGCGCTTGGATGACAGTCGCACCCGTGCATCGGGTGGCTATGGACTTGGTCTGTCTATCGTTTCGCGCATCGCCTTTTGGTTTAACGGCAGTATGAAGGTAGATGAAAGCCGTGAGCTTGGTGGCGCAAGGTTTGTCATGACTTGGCCGATTAAGCCCTTGACACAGATATTGGCGGCAGATGAGTTGACGCAAGAAAGAAGTGAGCGTGATATTGAAAACCAATGATAAGCAAAGACAGTCAGTGATCAGCAGAGCAATAGTAGAGGAGGGCAAAGGATGCCATACTTATTTGGCGGGTTGGTGATAGTAAATGCGATTACCTTGGGGTATTATTTATTTGTGCAGCAGCCGAGCAGCACTCAGACCGTAGAGGCGGCCAAAGCGGAGATTACCCAGCCGCTGGCCTTTACCAATAGTGCTAAGTACATCCCGCCGGTAATTGGCAGCAAAGACTGAGATTTAAGACCAAGGGCCGGCTTGGGTCTGCCCCTAACCCTAACTTTTAAGGGTTAGGCGGCTTGTCTATGGCGTGTTTCTCATCAGATGACTCTGAGGTAGTGGGCGTATCGGCGGCTAAGGTTTCATCGCCAGCCACCTTAGAGAGTAGCGGGATACGTACGCACACTTGTAAACCGCCATCAGGGTGATTGATGGCCTCAACCGTACCATGATGTAACCCTGCGATACGGCTGACGATGGCTAAGCCTAGACCACTGCCTTGTGTGGTACGTGCCGTCTCGCCACGCTCGAACGGCTGCATAATTCGCTCTAACTGGTCTTCTGCCACGCCATCGCCGCAATCGCGCACACAGATTACCAATTGCTCCTGTGCTTCTTGGTTTACCACGTTTTCCGTCACCACATCGGCTTCTTCATCCACAGCGGTTTCGACAAAGGTCGGTATGACGGTTGCCGATAGATAAATGGGCGGTTTGCCGTAGCGATTGGCGTTATTTACAAGGTTGATAATCAAACGTTTGATAGAAAGCGGCCGGACGGGTACCACTTTATGGCACTCAGATTGATAGATAAACTCCATTGGCGCAAATTGCACCATGATTTCATTAAATATGGTGTCTAGGTTGGTCAGGCTCACAGGCTCATCAGAGCCATCTTTCATAAACGAGATAAACTGCTCCAAAATAGCATCCATATCTTCAATATCATAAATCAGCCCTTCACGAAAAAAATCATCCGGCAGCATCTCGGCGGTCAACCGCATTCGGGTCAGCGGCGTCCGCAAATCATGAGAGATACCGGCGAGCATGATGGTACGCTCTTTTTGCGCTTGGCTGAGCGTGGTAAATAGGCGATTAAAGGCCATATTGACCTGACGTATCTCTGTTGGGCCTTTTTGAGTGGGCAGAGTGGTGGCGTGACCAAGACGGATATAATTGGTCGCGGCGCGCTGCAAATAGCGCAGCGGACGGTTTAATTGCCGCGCCAGTAAAATAATGGTGAGCAAGGACAAGATAGGCAAACCAATCAAAAATAACACCAGCAGACTTGGGCTATACTGCGAGTAATACACCACAGGCTCACGAATCCAAAAACTGTCGTCACGGCTGTCTTGTACCCATAATTGCGGCGTGGGCTTAAATTTAAAATACACCTCAACAGGTCGGCCTAATTGAGCGCCAATCTCTCGCTGCAACACGTCGGTAAAGACACCGACAAAGGCTTTATCAGCCACCTCCGGAAAGTCGCTTGGATTATCCACCACCACCACATGCGAGTGCCGATAAATCCACTGGCGCACCTCAGGGCGCGCTTGCCAATCTTTATTGACGCTATTCATCAGCTTTAGCTCGCTGGTCAAATAACGCGCATGATTTTTGAGCTCTGGCAAATACAGACTGCGCCAAAAAAACAAAATCGATAAACTGACACTGATCAGCACGATAAAGGCGACCATCAAAGTCGTCAGCCAAGTGTTGGAGTAAGAGCGCGCAAGCCAGCCTTTGCGACGGGTTGGCGGATTTGATGGAGTCATAACAATCCAATAGGTTACATGAGGCGTTATAAAGTATAGCGTTATTTGGTCTAGAAAGGATGTCATCCACCAAAAATAACGGCGCAATAGCAGAGGATTGCCATACGCAAATCCTAGAAGGATTTTACATCGATAGCCATTTAAGCTATTGTTAATAAATAATTAAATAAGCACAGTTTATGTTTTCAATAAATCAAGACTGTGATATAATTATGCCCTTTTTGGTATACCTGCGAAAGAGAGAATTCACATGGTTGTTATTCGTTTAGCACGGGGCGGTGCCAAGAAACGCCCATTTTATCAAGTAGTTGTTGCTGATCAACGCCGCGCGCGTGACGGTCGCTATATTGAAAACATCGGCTTTTTTAACCCACTCGCTAAAGAGTCTGAAGAAGCAGTACGCCTAAACATGGAAGCGTACAATGCGTGGATCGCCAAAGGTGCACAGCCTTCAGATCGCGTTGCTTCATTAGCAAAAGCTTATAGCAAGTCTGCCGCTCAAACTGAAGCCACTGCTTAAGTTTGTTGGTCGCTGAGGTGGTTATAGTTTGACTATGGCAATCTCAATAGACTTGAGAACACATAGCGTAACTGGTCTGACCAGGGTGCGCCATTAACTGTTTATCGCTTTTAACGCAGTTTTTAATGATTGTTGTTTTAATCGTGATTGTTTTACTTACCGTTTGTTAGTCATTACTAGGTTAGCCGTTATGTCATCTGCTCCAGCCGCTAATACCCTTATGAAAATCGGTCAGCTTAAAAAGCCTTATGGTATTAAAGGCTGGCTGTGGGTGTTTAGTGATACAGAGGATCGGACGGCGATATTTGACATGCAGCCGTGGTGGATGAAAACTGCCACTGGCATGAAGCCTTTGACGGTGAAAGCATGGCGTCAACAAGGCACAGGAATCGTCGCTCAGTTTGAGCAGGTACCTGATCGCAATGTTGCGGAGACGATGAACGGTGTGACCGTTTGGGTCGAGCAAGACGTCTTGCCAGAAACGGCTGAGGATGAATATTATTGGTCAGACTTGATCGACTTGCGCGTGATAAACGAGCAAGAAGAGTATCTGGGCGATATCACCGAAATGTTTGAAACTGGCGCGCATGACATCATGCGCGTGAAAGCAAACTCAGACAGCTTGGATGATGAAGAGCGCCTGATTCCATGGCACAAACAAACCGTTATTGAGGTCGATATGACTGAAAAAACGGTGCTGGTGGCATGGCCAAGTGACTATTAGTTAAATAGATATTAGTCAGAGATCTATTAATCAAGTAGCTATTAAGCTAATAACTAGTAATAGTATGAGTAAGACAATTTTTTGGCGTTAGCGCCAGTATGATCATTGCGTCAATTAAGTAGATATCAGATGTATTTTGCCGTCATTAGTATTTTTCCTGAGATGTTTGCCACGATTCGTGATTTTGGTATCACTGGAAGGGCAGTCGCTGGAGAGCACGTGACGATTGAGTGCATAAATCCACGTGATTATACCACCGATAACTACCGCCGTATTGATGAGCGCCCGTATGGTGGCGGTCCTGGCATGGTGATGATGGCTGAGCCATTATCAAAAGCCATAGAGGATGCGCGCTTGCGAGCGAGTCAGCACGGCTGCCGTGTCGATAGTGAGCACTGTCCGGTGATTTATATGTCGCCACAAGGACAGACGCTCAGTGAGAGTAGTGTGGTCAGCATGGCCGAGTACGATGGCATGATTATATTGTGCGGTCGTTACGAGGGTATTGATGAGCGCTTACTATCACGATATGTCGATAGGGAGGTGTCATTGGGGGACTATGTGCTGACAGGCGGTGAGCTGCCTGCCATGGTATTGATGGATAGTGTGATACGTCGTTTGCCTGATATCATGGGCGATGATCAGTCCGCTGAGCAAGACTCGTTTGTCGATGGTTTGCTTGATTGTCCGCATTATACCAAGCCGCATGAGTTTGCAGGTATGAGCGTCCCTGAGGTATTACTCTCAGGTCATCATGCCAATATTGCTAAGTGGCGTTTTGCTCAGCAAGTCAGTCGTACGCAAGCGCGTCGGCCAGACTTATGGCAGGCGTTTACCCCCACGGCAGAGCAAGCGAAGTGGCTAAAGGCACTGGCAAAAACAGATAAAAAATAAGGGTTAACCTTTCGTTTTATCGTTTTTAAATTTGATAAACAGTTAAAAAATAAAATTTTGAGCAATAATAAAACGAGTCATCACATTGTGGCCGTTGGTTATAACCCATTTACGTTGCGTCTTTTTATAATAAGATGCAATTCATTATTACAAACAGGTGATATGCGTGAAGCCTCTATTATCTAATGTGAGGAGATAACTCTCATGAGCAACAAGCATCCATTGGTTCAGGTCATCGAAAACGCTCAATTGCGTGAACACCCAAGCTTTGCACCCGGTGATACCATTGTCGTACAAGTAAAAGTACGTGAAGGTGAGCGTGAGCGTCTACAGGCTTTTGAAGGTGTGGTCATCGCTAAGCGTAACCGCGGTTTAAACTCAGCATTTACCGTACGTAAAATCTCAAGCGGCGTCGGTGTTGAGCGTGCATTCCAGTTGCATTCACCACTGATCGATAGCATCGAAGTGAAACGCCGTGGTGCGGTTCGTCGTGCGAAACTATACTACTTACGTGAGCGCTCTGGTAAATCAGCACGTATCCGCGAAAAGCTTGGTGCTCGTCCAGCAGCTCAGAAAAAAACTGACGCTGGTGTTCCTGATGCGGTTGAAACAGCGCCAGGTATCTAAGCACAAGTTACGTGAGCACATACGTGATCATAAGTATCTAAGCGGTGCTCTGAGTCTTTGTTAGTCTGTGATTATCACCGCCAGCAAAGGCTCGGACACACATAGATACCAGCCCTTATTCATAGGTTTATTTATAAATAAGCGGGCCATACCAAAAAGACAAAACCCCAATCTATGCGATAGCTGGATTGGGGTTTTTGTATGGGCGTAACTGTATCCGCTGTGCTTGCTGAGTCTATTGTGCACATGGTCGCAAATACATGTGTGCCTATGAACGCAGATGCATGAGGTTAAGCGCTATCAGCATCGGTGTCGATGCGTATGCTTTGATCCTTTGATTTACTGTGCTTGCGCAAACGGATATACAGTGTCTTGGTGACAGTGGCCACAACCTTTTGCTGCTCATCGACGATATCGACACTGTAGTCGCGAAATACCGCCCCTCCATCTTTGGCCAGCTCTTGAATGGTAATGATTTCAGCGCTCGGTATCTTCATCCTTGCGGTGACCTTGCTATGGCCTGGCGCGACAAAATCGATATGTGAGCTTTTGTCCCATACCACATAATGACTGCCCAATTGATGCATCAGCATGAGCATATAAAACGGATCGACCATAGAGTAGAGGCTGCCACCGAACTGGGTGCCGACGATGTTTTTATTCAAGCTATTCAAACCCATACTGACCACACATAAACCTTGATCGAGACTGATATGCTCGATTTTGATGCCAGCTCCGACGTAAGGCGCGTAGGTGTTGATACGCAGTTTGAGTAAATGCGGTGTCAACAATGGCATGATGCTTTGTTTGGCGCGACGTTTTAAGGTCTCAAGGTTGGTGGGTAGTAAGCTCATAAAGGAATCCTGTTACTTCTTTTCGATTTTTAATTATTCAGTCAAATGGCTGACACCTGTTGCAGGGTATCTAGCGTGAAAGCTATTTATCATAAGTAAAAATCGTCTTGACCGCTAGGTTTAAAGCGTAAGTATGCCTCATTATAAATAAGATAAATGATGAATATATGCGGCAGCATGTCGCCCTGAGCGCGGTCATTGCTAAGCAATTTGGGGTTGTTTTTCTAAAATAAATGATTGATAAGTTTGCAAAAATGATAACTTAAAACTTTAAGTTATCAATCAAACAGAGACGCATAGTATCTTTACATGGTTCCGCGCTCGCATTTCACTGTCCTGTGACATACAATAGCCTGCAATTTGTACTGCCCTGTGATTTTATCAAGTCACATCAGTGCACTGCCCGTCCATCGAAGCCTCAGTCGACATAAGGAAATGTGATGAGTAACACTCAGATCCCTGCCTCAGGGTCTACTCCGCCACCATCAAATCCATCCAATTACGACAGCGAGCCACAAGGCAGCTACCTTGATCTACACAAGCCCAGCTCAAGCTTTGAGAGTCGTGACGCCTATTTAAATCATGAACTACAAATCATGCAGCCCAAGCGCTGGCGGGTAAACTTGCCGTTTCGTGATTATCGTTTTGAGTATGAAGACACCATCCCTGCGATGGCCGCAACGATCGGTAAGGTCGTGATGGTAGGCGCTATTGCCGCTACGTTTGCAGGGCCGCTTGGGCTAAGCGATGCCTTTGTATTAGAAAACGTGCGCTATGAGTTGTTAATTGTCGCTTTCTTTGTGATTTTGTTTTCAGGGTTTTTGCTTCCGACGGCCAACCTTGCTGGTACGCACGGGCCGCTGATCCCACTGATTCCTATCGTCGTTGCCGCTGGTGGTCACCCGATGGCCTTTGGCTTGCTCATCGGTGCTTTTGGTCTATTACTAGCCATTAGTAAAGGAGGCAGTCTGCTGGCAAACTTGACCAGTAAAGGCGTGTGTGGCGGTCTGCTGCTTTATTTGGGTTTTATTGGCACCCTCTCGCAGGTCAAAAATCTATTTGCATGGGCCGAAGGTATCGGCATGGCGCATATCGCCTTTGTGGTGATTTTGCTGACCATCATCCTGTACGCGGTATTAGAAAACTTCCAAAAGCGCTGGCTGGCTGTACCATTAAGCTGCTTGCTCGGTGGCGGTGTGGCCTTTGCTATGGGCGCGCCTTTTGCCTTTGAGACAGCGCCTGGCCTGCCAAATATGAACCCCATGTACTGGTGGGGGGAGGACACGGGCTGGATGCTGGGTCTGCCGACGATTGAAAGCTTCGTGGTGGTATTGCCGTTTGCGGTATTGGCCGTCGCTATGTGGTCGCCGGATTTTTTGGGTCATCAAGTTTTTCAAAAGATCAGCTACCCAAAGCGTACCGAGCGCGTGTTGATGGATATCGATGACACCATGACCAGTGCTTCTATTCGTCAGGTCGCAGGCTCTATCCTTGGCGGCGCAAACTTTGCATCATCATGGGGTACGTATATCGTACCAGCGGCGATCGCCAAGCGTCCGATTCCAGCGGGTGCAGTACTCACAGGACTGTTTTGTTTGATCGCAGGTGTCTGGGGCTATCCGATGGATTTGGCGATTTGGGAGCCGGTGATGTGTGTGGCGCTGATCGTCGGGGTCTTTATTCCGCTGCTTGAAGCGGGTATGGAGATGACGCGCGAAGGTAAAACCACGCAGTCTGCTGCAATTGTGGTCTTTGCCTCGGCATTGGTCAACCCAGCCTTTGGCTGGTCGATTACCTTGGTGCTTGATAACCTAGGTTTGATTGGCTCAAAAGAGCGTAGTGCGAGCCTATCAAAGATGAGCCGTTGGATTATACCTGTCATTACCTTTGTGATATTGACTGGTGTCATGGCGGTGGTTGGGATGTTGCCGGGCATTCCTGCACTATTACCGAACTTCCGTCATTAGAAGTTTTGCTTAGCATAAAAAAGAAAAGCCAGCCTCGTGCTGGTTTTTTTGTGCGTAAGCGGATAAGTTTGATAGCTTGTAAAACGCAGGCTACCGCCCCATAAATAGCTGTATATCAGTGTCTTAAGAGCAATAAATTTTATGGTTAATGTCTCAGAGTCGAGTCCTGTCGATGATAAAAAAGCCCGCCTCAAACATCTAATCCAGCGCCTGCCAAACTTGCCAGGGGTCTATAAAATGCTGGGAAAAAACGGCGATATTTTATATGTGGGTAAAGCAAAATCGCTAAAAAGCCGAGTCAATAGCTATTTTGCCAAGACCATTGACCATCCAAAGACGCGGGCACTGGTGGCACGTATTCACGATATTGAGACCATCATTACCCGTAGTGAGACCGAGGCATTGCTGCTTGAGCAAAACCTGATTAAAGAGTACCGTCCCCCTTATAACGTGCTACTACGTGACGATAAGTCTTATCTGTATGTATTTATCTCAGCGGATAAGCCTTATCCAAGATTGGCTTATGGCCGCGGCAAAGGCAATCATCAAAAGGGTCGGTTTTTTGGGCCTTTTCCTTCTGCTCATGCGGCCAAAGAAACCTTGGTGCTCATGCAAAAAATGTTTCAGATGCGCCAGTGTACCAATACGTTTTTTAAACAGCGTAAGCGACCGTGCCTTGAATATCAAATCAAGCGTTGCCGTGCACCCTGCGTGGGCTTGGTGTCGCCAGAAGAGTATGCAGAAGATGTGAATAATACTATTCGTTTTCTTAAAGGCGACTCAAGCGATATTCACAGTGCGCTAATCGAAAAAATGGAAAGTGCTGCTGAATCATTAGATTTTGAAAAAGCAGTCTTTTATCGGGATCAGCTGTCTATGCTACGCGAAGTGCAGGCCAAACAGGCTGTATATACCGTACAGGGCGAAGCGGATGTGATTGCCATTGCTAGCCAAGCTGGCATGACCTGTGTCAATGTACTGACAGTGCGCGGCGGCCGCGTACTTGGTGGCAAAAACTACTTCCCTGATGTCGATAGTAGTGAGTCACTCGCGGATAATTTGTCGGCATTTATTACCTCATTTTATTTTCAGGTGACCGACGACTTGCCAAGTGAGATTATTCTCAGTCATGCGCTGCCTGACCAACAAGCAGTCAGCGAAGCATTGGCCACCCACTTTGAGAGCAAAGTCGTTATCAAAACCAATGTGCGCGAGCATCGTTCAGAGTGGCTGGACTTGGCCAAACTGAATACCAACAATGCACTAAAAACCAAACTGGGCGACTATCTAGAGCTGCATGCGCGCTTTGGTGCGCTAAAGAACGTACTGGCTGATGTCACTGATCGCGCCATAGACCGTATCGAATGCTTTGATATCTCGCACACCATGGGCGAGGCGACCATCGGTAGCTGTGTGGTATTCGACCAAGGTGGCTCGCGGCGTCGCGATTACCGTCAGTATGCGATTCATGATATCCAAGGCGGTGACGATTATGCGGCGATGCAGCAAGTGCTGACGCGGCGCTATAAAAAACAGCCACTGCCTGATCTGTTGCTGATTGATGGCGGGAAAGGTCAGCTTAATATCGCCAAAGAAGTGCTGACCGAGCTGGGTATCTTAAATGACACGCTGCTTGTGAGTGTGGCAAAAGGAGAAGGGCGCAAGGCGGGTTTAGAAGTATTACATTTTATCGATCATGAACCGCTGGATCTGCCCATGGACAGCAAGGCGCTGCATTTACTGATGCATATTCGTGATGAGGCGCATCGTTTTGCCATCACAGCGCACCGTAAGAAGCGCGATAAGCGCCGTTCGTCGTCGGTGCTGGAGGTGATACCGGGGCTGGGAGAAAAGCGCCGCCGCGACTTGCTCAATCACTTTGGCGGGATGCAGCAACTGCTAGGGGCTTCGCAGCAAGAACTAGCAGGCGTGCAGGGCATCGGTCCAGTATTGGCCAAGACCATTTATAAAGTGCTGCATGAGTAAACAGATATATCGTGAGTTCAGTACAAAAACGATACCGTGGGGCTGGGATGAATTGCAGGCAGAGGATGCCAGAAAAATTTATACCAGTTCCGCGCTGAAATAGAATGTATCTGTTTTATTTAGAATCGACTATAGCTCAGTGAAGCATATCATCTCTAAGCATTTTATAAACAATAGGTAACCTCACGGTTGATTCTATAAACTTACTGTCTTTAGTTGCTGCATGAAATATCATTTTGCGAGCTTGTATAATAGCATTTCTATCTAGATGTCGATTACCTGACGATTTTTGAATACTGACCTTGTCAACTGTGCCGTTCTTATTAACATATAATTTAAGTACAAGGTCCAAACTTTCTCCCCGACTCATCCTTCTTGATACTCGAGGAGGGATAGTAAAGTCTACGGAGCGCATGACTTTAGGGGGAACTATAACAGGCTCTCGTTGAGGCAGGCTCTGGCAGCCTGTCATAAATGCGAAGAGAAGTGCGAGTGGTAAAAGTTTTTTCGTCATTTTTTAGTTTGCCACGCTTTTATAAGTCACAAATCTAAAATCCAATCCGCTTTTTTCATCATGCATCGACTCAGACGCTTCTGCGACTGCAAAGTCGCTCGGCAATTCAGGGTAAAACGCCTCGCCGTCAGGGATCTCGGTATCGACGTGTGTCAGCTCAATACGATCGGTGTACATAAAGGCATCACGAAATACCCGCTCGCCGCCGATGACCCAAATCGTATCTAAGTGAGCACCATGGGCGAGACTGGCAGCTTGCGTTAAAGCATCATCCAAATTATGCACCACATACGCATTGTCTTTGCCTACTAGGCCGCTCTTTTCGGCATAGTCCATTTGACTGCTGATAATAAAGCTGACACGTTTTGGCAACGGCTTGCTGCCCATCGACTCAAAGGTCTTGCGACCCATGATGACGATACCTTGAACCGCACCGCCTGTTGCTTTGGTGGTCATTTGTTTGAAATGCTGCAAATCTGCTGAGATATGCCACGGCAGCTCATTGTCCTTGCCGATACAGCGATTGCTACTGATAGCAGCGATTTGGGCGACTTGGGTATTGGCATAACTCATAATATGTCCTTATTGTTTTCGTCAGTCATATGAAGTAAAAAACAGTCTTTATACCGCGACTTTTGCTTTGATAGCGGGATGTGATTCATAACCGTTTACGCTAATATCCTCAAAATTAAATGCAAAAATATCATCAACATCAGGGTTGAGCGTCAATGTCGGTAGTGCATAACACTCACGCGTCAGTTGCAGCTCAACTTGCTCGCGGTGGTTTTGATAAATATGACAGTCGCCGCCGGTCCAGATAAACTCGCCCACGCCCAGCCCGCAAACCTGCGCAATCATGTGGGTCAGCAGGGCATAGCTGGCGATATTGAACGGCACACCTAGGAATAAATCCGCTGAGCGCTGGTAAAGCTGGCAGGAGAGTTTGTTGTCCGCGACAAAAAACTGAAACAGCGTATGACAAGGCGGCAGGGCGACTTGCTCGGCTTCACCTGGGTTCCAGCCAGAGACGATCAAGCGTCTGGAGTTGGGATTGGTCTTGATTTGCTCCACGACTTGGGCGATTTGATCGACGCCATCATTGTTATAGCGGCCATTCTCGTCTTTGGTCGCGCCGTAGTTGCGCCATTGGTGACCGTATACTGGTCCTAAATCGCCTGCAGGACGATTGAAGCGCGCCGTCTGCTCCGCTGTGGCCCATTCGTTCCAGATACGTACGCCGTTCTCTTGTAGATAATCGACATGAGTGCTACCGCTCAAAAACCACAATAGCTCATACACGATGGATTTAAAGTGGACTTTTTTGGTGGTCAGTAACGGGAAGCCGTCTGATAAGTCAAAACGCATCTGCGCGCCGAAGTGGCTTAGCGTACCTGTGCCCGTACGATCGCCTTTTTCGCTGCCTTCATTCATGACGTGACGCAGCAAGTCCAAATAAGCTTGCTCGTTTTTACTACTGTAACTGCTCATAATATTGCTCTTCTACGCTATCAAAGCGCGTCATTAAATAAGTCTTAATCTGTTTTTCGGACGTTTATAGTGCAAGCGCGCTTAATAAGCCGCTTGCTTACCCCAGTCATAGATACCGCGTTTATAGGCATAAACCAATAGTACAAAGCCGATGATAATCATTGGTGTGCTCAGTATTTGGCCTTTGGTCATCCAGCCAAGTAAGATAAAGCCTTGGTCGGCATCTGGCTGACGGAAAAACTCGATGATAAAGCGGCTGATACCGTAACCTAATAAAAATATCGCCGATGCCGCCATACGTGGACGCGGCTTGGCAGAGTACCACCACAAAAACAAGAATAGCAGCAGACCTTCAGCAAAGGCCTCATAGAGCTGTGATGGGTGGCGGGGCAGTAAATACTGGCCGTTGACCTCTATCATCAACTCTTGTAATTGAGGATTGGCTTGCAACTGCTGCATATCAAAAGCCGCGGCCTGCGGGAAGTAGGTCAGCCAATTATAGCCGCCATCAGAGACGCGCCCCCACAGCTCACCGTTGATATAGTTGCCGATACGGCCAAACAATAACCCCGTCGGTACACACGGCACGATAAAATCCAGCACTTGAAAAGGCGTTTTTCTGTACTTACGGGCAAAATACAACATGCCGAGTAAAACCCCAATCATGCCGCCGTGGAACGACATACCGCCTTCCCACACTTTAAATAAATAAGCGGGGTTTTGTAGCAACTCACCAAATTGATAAAACAGCACATAGCCGATACGGCCACCCAAAATGACACCGAGCGCGCCATAAAAAATAAGGTCTGACACCATGTCAGTGTTCCAGCTCTCACGCTGGCCACTGCGGTACCATGCCAGACCAAACGCGGCGGCAAATGCCAGCAGATACATCAAGCCATACCAATGTACTTCTACAGGGCCCAAGGACAGCGCTACGGGATCGTACTGAGGATGAATCATCATAAGGACATCATAATTATTGATAATAGAATGGGGGTCATAATAGCAAAAATAGCTTGGCAGGCATACCAAATTACGGTTAGACAATTGCATCACAGAGACTGCATAAATGTGATTTGCGCCTGCCAGCCGCTAGAAACCACGACAGAAAACCGCTAAGATATAAAAAAGCTGCTAATGATAAATACCTCAATATTTTCAGAAGCATGAGCGGATATGGGCTGGCGCTGATAGGCCGTATGAATGGATAAACCGTATTTTAAGGATAGATTATGCAAGCTGATGTATCAAAAGTAGCAGCAGCCACTGAGTACCATTGGGCAAAAAAAGGCCCGATCTTGCTCAGCCTACCCAGTCTGCTGGCACTATCCCTGACGCCTGCATATGCAGCAAGTAGCAGTATCGAGCAAGTCACTATTTATCAAGGCTTGGCCAGTGTCACCCGCGTGCTACCTGTCAAGGGTAATGGAGAGCAGACGCTGGTGTTTTCTTGCTTGTCTCCTTATATCGACAAAGACAGCGTGAGCGTGCAGGCCGTCACAAGCGTCAATCTCGGTGAAGTCAGTATCGAGACGCTAAGCGGTGAGCAAGCAGCGCAGTGTCAGTATGAGGGCGATGCCAATGTACAAGCGCAACAAGCCGCGCTTGCTAAAATCAATGCCGAGCTAGAAGCCGCCAATCTAGCAAAAGCCTATCTACAAAACCTCACCAAGGTCAGTCAACTCAGTACAGAGGGCACAGTGGCCAATAACGCCCGTGATATAGAAACACAAGCGGCAAGTATCAATAAACGCATATGGGATATCAAGCAGCGGCAAGCACGGGCACAGGCCACGCTTAATCAAACGATGGCGGGCAGTAGCACATCGACGCAAAATCGCGTAACACAGGTCAGTGTGCGTACTGCCAGCCGCAAGCCCGCCGCGGTAAAGCTTCATTATCAAGTGCGCGGCGCAGGTTGGCAGCCGACTTATCAGGCGCGTCTCGATACCAATACCGAGCAGCTTAGCATTACCGCATCCGCCATCATCGCTCAGCAGACCGGAGAGAATTGGCAAAACGTCCCTGTCGTACTCAGCTCAGTCAACCCCAATCAACGCACCACAGGCCAGCTGCCAAATGTGGCGCGCCTGTCTTTATATGAAAAAGAGCCAGCATCACGTGCTAGGGTTGCATCATCCCTGATGGAGCCTTCTCCCATCGTCGTCTCAGAAAGAAGTAGCGATGACAGGGAAGCAGCGGCACCGACGATGGCACCGCTGCCAAGCTTTAGCGTGAGTCGTCAAAACAAAAACGGCATCATCGAGTACCGGTTGCCGCAGCGCGTGAGCCTGCCAAGCGATGGCAGGCACGTGCGTACGGTCGTCGATGAGCAGTCTGGTCGTAGTAAGCTTTGGATCCGCAGTACGCCAAGTGTTGAGCAAACGGCTTATTGGTATGCGTCGGCACCATTTTTGACACCTGAATGGGCCGATGGAGCACTTCAGCTCTACCGTGATGATAACTATATTGGTCAAGCGCGCTATCAGTATCAAACGCTCAAAGAGCAAGGTATCGGCTTTGGCGTTGATCCAAATATCCTCATCAAGCAAATAACCGACGAAGATAAACAAGGCGATAAGGGCGCGTTTAATCGTAAGCAAACCTTAAGTAGTACCGAAGCTTATCAATTGACCAATCAGCATAGCCGCACCAGACGCTTGCAGGTACTGGGCAGTGAGACTATCAGCCGTGATGACAGTCTTAAAGTAACCACGGTGCATACCCCGCCCGTCACTGAACGCGACTGGAATGACAATACCGGCATGGTCGCTTGGGAGTTTGACTTGCCAAGTAAACAATCAAAAGTGATTCAATCGACCACACAGATTAGCTATCCTGCTGATAAAAAACTCCGCACCAATTAATATAAGAATAGAAAGATGCAGGCTATTTTGAACGACGTTATTTTGTACTGAAAAGATTACCTATTAAAAAGACGACCAGTCCCATAAACTACCAATCCCATAAAAGGAAAACTATGTGTATCGTCGCCATCGCTTGGCAGTTGTTTGATGAGGTGCCGCTGGTGCTCTTATCCAACCGAGATGAGTTTTTGCAGCGTCCGACTGAGCCGCTGCACCAGTGGCCTGATAAGCCGATTTATGCAGGTCGCGATCAGCAAAGTGGCGGTACTTGGCTGGGTATTCACCAAGTCATGCACGACGGTCTTTATGAGCAAAATGGACGCTGGGCGGCGGTGCTAAACTTTCGTGATGGGGTGCAGGCAGGGGCAGATGAGCGCTCGCGTGGGGCACTGGTTACAGATTTTTTGACCAGTGATAGAAGCCCGATGGACTTTGCTCGGCAAATTGAGTTGCAAGACTATGCAGGTTTTAACCTGATCATTGGTGATGCGCTGCAAGCAGTGATGGTCAATAATCGCGGCCATGCGCCCACGCCACTGTATGCAGGATTGCATGTGATCTCAAACGGTCAGCCAGACGACGGTTGGTTCAAAACCGAAAAACTGCGTGGTAGGCTGCGTCAAGAAGTGCTGCCACTTATCGCCGAAGACAGCTCGCCTGCTTACTGGCAGGACGCTGCCTATGCGGTGCTATCTGACAACCGACAAGCCCCCGCCGATCAGCTACCCGATACCGGCATGAGTAGAGAGGTTGAGCAGATGCTGTCCTCTGTCTATATCGAGCCTGTGGCATTTGATCAGCGGCAGGCACCTCTCCCTACTTATGGTACCCGTACTCAAAGCATCTTAACCTTGCGCCAAGACAAGCATAAAGGGGCAAGTAGTAAAAAAACCACCGCCACGCTCGTTAGCCGCGAGGCAAGCGCGGCTGCAACCGGCGCATAAAAATGCTCACGGTGATTCCATAACAGTATCACGGTGAGCATATATAGTTAATTAGCGATGCCAAAATCACACCAAAACTATGTCAAAACGCTATCAAGACTCTATCAAAGTCATGCCAGCAAATGGTTGTCCTGTTCCGGAAGGATCAGCTCTTGTTTTAGGGGAAGCTCGCGCACTAGCTCTTGCAAGGCGCGGCGATATACCCCACGTTTAAAATGAATCACTTGTCCCAGAGGGTACCAATAACTGACCCATTGCCAGTGGTCAAATTCTGGTTTACCTTCATCAAAGCGAATGTGTTGAGTATTCGGCTCATCTAAGCGCAGCAAAAACCATTTTTGTTTTTGCCCAATACACAAAGGGTGCTGTCCATGGCGTACATAACGCTTAGGCAGACGATAGCGCAGCCAGTCTTGAGTGACGGCCAATAAGTCTACATGACGCGGATGTAGGCCGACCTCTTCCCAGAGCTCGCGATACATCGCATCCATCGGCGTCTCCCCGCGGTCGATGCCGCCTTGAGGAAACTGCCAAGCGTTGTGACCAATACGTTTTGCCCACAGTACTTGCCCTTGTGTATTTGCCAAGATGATGCCGACATTGGCGCGAAAGCCGTCTGCATCTATCATGACTAACCCTTTTAATTTGTTTAAAAATAGCTTATTTCAAACCGATACCATGATGACAATCTTAATTATTATAAGTCGATTGCCACCTATATCTGGCCAAAATAAGATTCATTACCGTTATTAAACCAAGAAACAAGCAAAATGTGTAACAGTATTTTGCTATAAAATGTTTCACGAGTTTTACCTATTAAAATCAATAGCTTATAAATAGACTTTTGTAAGTTAGTTTCTTAAGGTGATTTTGATAAATATAACCAAACTAGAGTTGGGTTGCTTATTGGTTTTGGTTGTTTGCTAATAAGGTATGCAACGTTATGACGATAAGTTGCCGTCAAATAAATACAGATGGCTACTGCTTTATCAGGTCTTTATAAAATCTGGTTTTGGCTTGTGCTACACTAACCTTATCGCGTGTATTATTGAAAATAATAATCAGATCATCTGCCAATCAAAATAAGGAAAAACGAACATGTCAGAATCAAAAGCAAGTGTCACGTGGCAAGAGAAAAAAGCATTTTTGGGCGTGTCACCCTCAGGGCATCATGTGCAAATCGACGCCGACAAAGAAAATGGCGCAAGCCCGATGGAGCTGATTTTGCTCGGCTTGGGCGGCTGTGCCAGCTATGATGTGGTGTCTATCTTACAAAAATCACGTCAAGAGGTCACGGATGTACGTTGTGAGCTGAGCGCAAATCGCGCTGAGACCGTCCCTGCTGTCTATACCGATATTCATATGCACTTCATCGTGACCGGTCAAGACATCAAGGATAAGCAGGTCGAAAAAGCGGTGAACCTATCAGCAGAAAAATACTGCTCGGCCAGTCGTATGCTGGTACAGGGCGGGGTGAATGTGACTCATGATTTTGAAGTGATTGCAGGGTAGGGGCGAGAGCGCGCATGAATGTATTTTTTGGGTTGATTCCTGATACCGCCGCATCCGCGATTTGGGCGATGGTGGTGGCAAGCTTGTTGCCACTCGTGATGGCGCTGAGTGCAAAAGCCCTTGGCGGTTTTCGGTTGGCTGACAACGCCCATCCGCGCCGTTTTTTGCAAGAGACAACGGGCGCCGCTGCGCGCGCCAATGCCGCTCAGCAAAACAGCTATGAGACGTTGCCGGTATTTTTGGCAGCAGTGCTGGTGGCGATGTTGTTTTTTGTGCCTCAGCTGATTGTCAACGTGTTGGCTTGGTTGTACGTACTGATTCGTATTGGCTTTTGCATCGCTTATATCAGCAATTTGGCGACGTTTCGTTCGATACTTTGGACGTTATCGATGGCGTGTCCTCTCATGCTGTTTTATTTAGCAATACGTGTGAGCGTCTAGCGCTAGGGCTTATGAACAACTAGCCACCGCGGCGAGCTTCTGTTTTATGATAAAAGACGAGCCGTTATTGTCTTTGCTGTTTATGCTGTCGCTGATGAGACGCTGGCGATAAGAGCATCGATGATGACGGCTTTGTCTTTTTCACGCTTGATGCGCTCCCACACCGGTTGCGCCTCATCATAGCCTTTGGTCAGCATCCCCAGCCACTGTTTATAGCGGCCCACCAGTACCACATCGTTTTTTGCTGCCCCTTCCAAAAACTTAATTTGATGCGGTATGAGTGCGTGCCACGTCAAGGTCTTGCTATCTGCTCTAACGCTGGCCGCCGCGCTCTCATCATCATGGCTACTATCGACACGGGCAATCAAGTCAGGACGGGTCACAGCGCCGCGTCCTAGCATCAGGTGCGGCGTGCCTGCCTGCCTCATGCATTGCTGTGCTTGCTCACTATTCCAAATCTCGCCATTGGCAATCACTGGGATATCAAGCTTATTAAAATTTTGGATTTTGTCCCAATAAGCGGGCGGCTTGTAGCCTTGGGTTTTGGTGCGGGCATGAATGGTCAGCCAGTCTGCGCCACTAGCCCCAATCGCACCTCGGATATCGTCCATACGGCTGGTATCTGTGTAACCCAAGCGAATCTTTGCTGAGACGGCAATATGGGCAGGCACCGCGCGGCGTACGGCACTGATAATATCATACATGACCTCTGGCTCATCGAGCAGTACCGAGCCGCCGCGGTGGCTATTGACGGTCTTAGCAGGGCAGCCAAAATTGATATCAATCGCTGGCGCGCCAAGCTCACAGGCGTACGCGGCGTTTTCTGCCATTAGGCTAGCGTCACTGCCGAGTAGCTGGATATGTATGGGCGTACCAGCAGTCGTTTTGGTGTCTTGATGTAGCTCTGGCACATATTTATAAAACACATGTGCGGGCAGCAGCGTTTGAGTCACCCGTATAAACTCACTGACAGACCAATCATAGGGGCGGCCTAAGTCGGCGGCAATTTGCGTTAAAATTTGCCGCATTAATGGATCGGTCAAACCTTCCATTGGAGCAAGTAGGCGCACAGGATGGGCAAATAGTTGCTGCAGGGTACGCTGGCGTATTTCGAGGGATGAATGTTGAGTCATGATTGAGGCTTAGTATCTAAATGAAAGGCGATAACGTGATCGAATAGAGCGGAGCGGTGTTAGGTATTGCCAAAGATGACCTTTTTCCCCGTTTGCAATCCGATGATCAAGTCTTTGATATGATGAATGTCGAGATTGCTCTGCGCGCGTGTACAGGCAACGTAGAGCAAGCGCAGCTCCTCTGGGCTGATCTTGACTGCATTGGTGGTCACATCATAATAAAAATCGTCATCGAGCTGTACGCGCCCCCATTCAAGCCCTTTGGCCTTGTGCGCGGTAGAGATGACATAATCGGCGTTATCGATGCTGGTCAAACTATTGACCGCTTGGCTTAAGACGTTGGTACCGTGATCATCGACCAGCTTGACCAATGTTTTAAGGTCGCTGCCTTCATTGGTTTCAGAGTACTCTTGCACATCGCCCCAATTATAAAAATACGCCAGCTCTGGCACGCCATAAGCTGATTTGCCGTTTTTTAGGTTCTCAGCCGCTTGACAGAATTTTAGCATACGATCGGTATCGGCTTGCAGTGCCACGCGGTGCCCAAGCTTGAGTCCCGTCAATAACTGCGCCATCGCAGCGGCATTGGTGCGACAGAGGATGGCGTCTTTTTTGCTATGGACCATGCCTTTATCGGTAGAGGACTGCTTGGCAGGATTGCCCTTTAGCGGTACTTCTTCTTGTAAGGCTTTTAGTAGGGTGTTGGCCACCTCAGCGATGGGCTCTCCAAAGCGAAACGACTGTGTCAATAGGGTTTGTGGTAGTGGTAGCTTTTTCATCGCATTCACCGCGCCGCGCCATTCATAAATCTGCTGATGAGCGTCGCCCACATAGATGACTTGCCGTGGCTGCTGGGTCAAAATCCCCATCATCAACGGATCAGCATCCTGCGCTTCATCAAACAAGATAAAATCCGCTGGGATACTGGGCTTGGAGAGTGCCCATAATTTGAGATAAATATCATGGCCGATACCAGCAGGATGGCGGGCATCGATAGACTGTAGCCAGCGCTGCTCGACGGCAGGGTAGAGCATCTCACGCAGCTGCTCGCTATCTGACGCATCGAGCCAGCTGGGAAACAATAAATGCCGGGGCGCAGGGTAGCTGGCATGGGTGCTACAAAAATGACTGACCGCATCGCTGACAAACCGCGCAAGGCGGGCTGGGGTCAAAGTGATGTATTTATTTACCCCATCCATTTGCCGACGTACTTGCACCGCTTGTAGCCCCAAGTCATCGCCCAAACGCTTGGGTGAAAACCGTGGTAAGGACAATTTGGCAGTGATATCACGTGCGACATGGCGATAGGCAAGCGAGTGAAACGTACGGCAGTCCACGTGACTGGGAAATTTTTGCCGAGCATCATTGGCGATCGCTTTGTTGAAGGCCAAATACAAGCCGCGCCCCCGCAGACGCTCGCCGATGAGCTTGAGCGTTGTGGTTTTACCCGCGCCCGCATACGCCACCACTTTAAACGACTTGTGGTCCATCGCCATATTTAGCGCATTTAGCTGCTCATCGGTGGGGTCGCTCATATAAGCGGGCATAGATGCGGACATAAAAGCTACCTAAAATACTAACGGTGTCAACATCTGCTGACACGATGGATGAGTAAAAAACGATCGAAAAATCTGCGGACAAACAAGACAGGACAACAGCTATAAGGGCAAAGCCATAGGGTCAAAAACCATAAAGGCAAAAAAAGCCACTGCATAAACAATGGCTGGCGATGAGGTCGATGGCGCTTGTCAAATACCGATAGTCGTCAGAGGCGTAGCTTATCATCAACGGCGTTGTTTGTTGTCCAAGGTATTACTTTTTATCCAGTTGACTCTCATTTGCCAAAGCAGGGCGGCGCTCTTCTTTAATCAAAATCTTCGCCAAAAACAGCCCCAGCTCAAACAGCAGCCACATCGGAAAAGCCAGCATCAACATCGACACCCCATCAGGTGGTGTCACCACGGCCGCGATGGCAAAGCAGCCAACGATGATATAACGGCGTTTATCCTCTAAGCTGTCAATGGAGACGATACCGGCCAATATCAACAGTAAGGTGACGACTGGTATCTCAAAGGTCAAGCCAAATACCATAAAAAGCTTTAATGCAAAGCTCAAATAACTGTCGATATCTGTCATGGGTAAGACGTTTTGCGGCGCAAAGGTAATAAAGAATTTCAAAACCCCTTTGAGCACAATAAAATAAGAAAATGCCACCCCAGCATAAAACAATACGATAGAAGACATCAGCACTGGAATGGCGACTTTTTTTTCTTTTTTGTACAGACCTGGGGCGACAAATGACCAAATTTGATACAAGATATAAGGCATGGCCACAAAGGCGGCGACAAAGATACTCAAGCGTATCGGCGCCATAAAGTTTGAGGTGATATCGGTAGCAATCATTGTCGAGTTGGCAGGTAACTGCGCGACCAATGGGTCCGATAACAGGTTATAAAGCTCGCGTGAAAACCCAACTAAGGCCAAAAATACCACCAGCACCGCCACGCATATTTTGATCAGATGACGGCGTAAATCAATGAGATGCTCGGTGATGGGCATATCGCCAAGCGAGCTTAACATATCCCCATCATCGCTATCATAAGCCATATCGGCTGAGCGGGTTTTTTCTGTCCCTGTATCGCCGATTTTTTCTTGTCGGCTTTTTTTGCGTTTAAACAAATCCATCAGTCGGCCTCCTGCATCTGGGCAGACGCTTGTGAGGCGTTAGGATTGGCAGGCGCGCTATTTAATAGGATATCTGCTTGATAATTGGGGAGATAGGGGGCAGCGGGTAGGCGGCGTGCTTTATCATAATCACCGAGGCGAAACCACATGTTTTCCCAAGGTTTGGTCATGATGGGCGGTGCTGTTTGCTGATCGATGCCGTCAGAAGGCTCATTATGCTCATAGGCGTGCGCAAATGCTGTTGCCACCTCAGGCTGCTCGTTTACGGTATTGCGCGCAGTATCAGCCTTGTGACGCGCTGTATCATCGTTAATCACAGGCTGATGCTCTGCATGCGGATAGGCTGTTAGGGCGCGGTTCTGTGACGACTCAAACTCTTGCATACTGCCGCGCATCTCTGCCATTTCACGTCTCATCTCCGCCTCTGTCTGACGGATTTTTGCCAGCTCTTTTTGCATTTGTTGCCGAGTCTCGGCCAAGTCAAGCTCAGCCTCTATTTCCGATTGTAGGGTAGAGACAGTACGGCGAATTTTGGCATACCACTGCCCAGCCGTGCGCGCCGCTTGCGGCAGCTTTTCGGGGCCCAAGACGATCAAAGCAATCACGCCAAAGAGCAGTAATTCAGAAAACCCAATATCAAACATAATGGTGGATTGTCACTATCTAGATGCTAGCGGCATTATACCTAGCATGGTATTTGCTATGATCAATGATGCTTATCGTCAGTAGGGAGCGTGCTGCTATGCTCATCGACTTTATTAGGTGCTTGGCGCTCTGCTGGATGAGCTGCGCCGTCGTGATCGAGTACCACTTGCTTTTTGGCATGCTCAGCATTTTCGTCTTTGACTGCGTCTTTAAAGCCTTTGACCGCACCGCCCAAGTCTTTGCCGGCATTTCTAAGCTTTGAGGTGCCAAATACCACCACCACCACCACCAGTAATATCAGCCAATGCGTAATAGAAAAACTGCCCATAATGATATCCTTAATGTCTGAGACCTCATGTCTGAGATTTCTGAGTGTGAATGCTGCTCTTTAGTTGTTGGCATCAGTATTGCCGCCACCGCGCTACTGTTATTTTATAGAATACTGATCTATTTGACAAAAATACAGACATAACGCTGACGTAAAAATACTATTATACCTTGCCCTTATGACAAAAAGGTGAAAGTCGCAACAATCACACAGAGTAAATAGGTAGTGGCACTTTTGTTTTCGACATATAGTCAATCCTAAATAAAACAGAGACATTATATATCAACGTGGAACTGGTCTAAATTTTCCTTGCGTGCTATGCCTACGCAGACAGAGGCTGCGAAAAATTTATCCCAGTCCTACTGTATCTTTTTTATACTGAACTCACTATATGATAGGTTATCTCGACGCTTTCTCATCGATGCCTGAGAGACCAAAGCGTCGGCCCAGCTCGTGTAAGATGGCGTCTGACTCGATATCAAACCATGCCAGCCCGACCAACGTATGAAACCACACGTCAGCCACTTCATAGACAAGCTCATGACGCGCGGCATCATAGTGTGCTTGATCGCCAGAAACGTCACAGATAGCCAAGTCTTTGGCAGCGATGATGCTCTCGGTGCTCTCTTCGCCCACCTTTTCTAATATCTTGTTTAGGCCTTTTGCGTACAAGCTTGCCACATAAGAGCTGTCAGCATCGGCGTGTTTGCGCTCTGCTAATACCTGATCTAGTTGCTGTAAAATCGAGTTGGTATCGATCTTAGTAGTCTCTTTTTTAGTAGTCCCTTTAGTGCTGGCATCGTGACGTTGGGGGTTAGAGACGGCCTCGGCAGCCGAAGTAGACGCATAAATCTCTGCCGGATCTTTTAATACTTTATCCACCGTTTGCCATTGAGGCTGCGCGCCTGATAAGTCTAAACGCTGATAAAAACAAGACTCACGTCCTGTATGACAGGCGATGCCGCCCGCTTGTGTCACGCTCAGCACAATCACATCTGCATCGCAGTCTAAGCGGATATCATGGACTGTCTGGGTGTGACCTGACGATTCTCCTTTGTGCCATAACTGACCACGCGAGCGCGAAAAATACACCGCTGTCTTTGTCTCGGCGGTAAGCTGGAGGGCTTCGTTATTCATCCATGCCATCATGAGGATACGCCCAGATTTATGATCTTGAGCAATAGCGGGAATCAAACCATCAGCATTAAATTTTATGGCGGCAAGCCAAGCAGGTAAAGTCATAATATGTCTGTCTTGTGATGAGAAATAGGAAATAGATAGTTAGTGGGGCTGTGCTCGACCCTCTATGTGACATTTTGGCCTAATGGTGATAGGGGTTCAGAGCGTCAAGGGCATCACAGCCTAAATCAATGCGGATATAGCGCCGCTTTTGTGTCTTTATCCAAGGCGGCGGTTTTGTTGAGGTGAAAATCGTAGTTGATAAAATGGATCCGTGCCTTTGCCACCACCTCGCCACCATACATACGCGATATTTTGATGATCATATGGCCGCCGTTATCATACAGCGGCTCGACCCCCACCTCAAACAACAGCTCTTCGCGCGCCCGTACACGGCTATTGGTGGTTAGCTGTATGCCATCGATGATCAGTCCTCGATGGTCCGCATTGATCTCTTGTATACCTTTTGCATGCAAAAACCGATGCCGCGCCTCACAAAGCAGAGCGGTCAACGCTTCAAACGAGATATGCTGACTCCTATCGATTTCAGTATGACGCACTCGCATCACTGTCTCAAATACAAATAGGCTGTCATCAAAGTCTAACTCTTGATTTGACACGTTATCTCCTAGAGTGATGGCAGGCAATGATGGGGGTTGCCAATCATGTTATAGGTGTACAGCGTCAGAACGGATTATGGTCATAAAACGGATGAGCATAATACCGAGTCAATGGCTATCGTTACTGGCATACAATTCGTGCACGATAAGCAGTCAAGCCAAACCTCTACTTAAGCACAGCTTTGTCTCACATTCAATCTATTTGCAAAAAAATCCCCGATTTTATGACCCGACTTTATGACCCGATCCTATAAAGTGTATCGCCGTCTTTGCGGCAGGCTATTGGGCGGAGTGTAGGGGAGCCATAGTGATATACGCTTACTAAAAGCGCTGGCTATATAAACAGCTGAGCGCTTGGGCGAAAATTCACTTGGCAAAACAGAGCGCTATCTGCTAAAATAGCGCCTCCCACCTCGAGGCAAATAACAGTTTAGTGGTTGTTTTTAAAGCCACTATTTATGACTGACGATTTGACGACCAGGTTCTATCAAAGACAAAGAGGCAACTCATCATGAAAGTTAAGATGAAAACCAGAAGCGGTGCCGCTAAACGCTTCAAAAAAACAGCGAATGGCTTTAAGCGTAAGCAAGCCTTCAAAAGCCATATCTTGACCAAGAAATCAGCTAAGCGTATTCGCCAGTTGCGCGGTCTAAAGATGGTGGACAAGTCTGACGAAGCAGCAGTTCGTCGTATGTGCCCATACATCTAATAGCCTATGGTCACTTAGCTTTAATGTATTAAAGGTATTTGACTTTGCAATCTGATAACGATGTCTGGTATTCACTTATATAATGACATCGTGATTCGTTTCATAATGATTAAAAAATCTTGGAGTAATTTATGGCCCGTGTAAAACGTGGTGTACAGGCAAATCGCCGTCACAAAAAAATCTTAAAGCGTGCTAAAGGCTACTACGGTGCCCGTTCACGTGTTTACCGCGTAGCGGTACAGGCAGTGACCAAAGCTGGTCAATATGCTTATCGTGACCGTCGCAACAAAAAACGTACTTTCCGTCGTCTTTGGATCGCACGTATCAATGCTGGTGCTCGCATCAACGGCTTAAGCTATAGCCGCTTTATCAATGGCTTGAAAAAAGCAAACATCGCAATCGATCGTCGCGTCTTAGCTGACATCGCTATGCATGATGCAGCTACTTTCACCGCATTGGTCGAAAAAGCAAAAGCGGAATTGGCCTAAATATTACCCTTTCCGTTAGGTGGCTTGCTTTTTTAGCAAATACCTAGATGGATCGGACTAATATTGATTAATAGTACGATATTAATAAAAGCTACCGCTGGTCGGTGGCTTTTTTTATAGTAAATTATTTTGGCGTCATCACTATTGCGGTTAAACACACGCATTTTTGCTAAATATCTATTTTGCTAGATATATATGTCTACATATTCAAGCCATTAGCATCACTCATGATCATCGTGAGATAACCGAGCAAATGGTTTGCAATATTTGGTCAAATCCCTACAATTACCAAGCACCATACTTACTTAATAGTCCGTTTAAATCAGGAATAATGCGTCTTATGACTACCCCTGCTGCTATCACCGATTTGTCGGCGCTACCGACCTTGTCCTCAGAGCTTGATGAGCTAAATGAATCACAGCTCAATGAGTTTGCCAGTGCTGCTGAAGCGCTAATTTTGCAAGTAAATGACGCGCGTACCCTACAAGACTTGCGTGTACAGCTAACGGGCAAAAAAAGCTCGCTTACCGGCTGGTCAAAACAGATGGGTAAGCTTGGTAGCGATGACAAAAAAACCTACGGCGGCTGGTTGCACAGTGTGCGTAGCCGTATCGGACAGGCGCTCACCGAGCAGCAGCAGCAGCTAGAAGTCGCTGCATTGAATGCCAAGCTTGCAAGCGAGAGTATCGATATCACCTTGCCGGCGCGCGGTGGTCAAAAAGGCCATTTGCATCCAGTGACGATGGTGACCCAGCGTATGCAGCAGTACTTTGTGCAGGCTGGTTTTAACGTCGCGACAGGCCCTGAAGTTGAGAGCGACTACTATAACTTTGAAGCGCTTAATATTCCCTCCCATCACCCTGCGCGCGCGATGCACGATACGTTTTATTTTGATGCGCACTACTTGCTGCGTACGCACACCAGTCCGGTACAGATTCGCACCATGGAAAAGAACGAGCCGCCGATTCGTATCATTTGCCCAGGCCGCGTCTATCGTAACGACTCAGACCAAACGCATTCGCCGATGTTTCACCAGCTAGAAGGGCTGATGGTGACCGAGTCGAGCACCTTTGCTGAGCTAAAGGGTTTGATCAGTGAGTTTTTAGAGGCGTTTTTTGCCAAAGAATTGACTGTACGTTTTCGTCCGTCATTTTTCCCATTTACTGAGCCTTCTGCTGAAGTGGATATCCTCGATGACAATGGCAAATGGCTAGAAGTGATGGGCTGCGGTATGGTGCATCCGCAGGTGCTGACCAACTGCGGTATCGATAGCGATAAATACACCGGTTTTGCCTTTGGTATGGGTATTGAGCGCTTTGCCATGTTGTATTATGGCATCGATGACTTGCGTTTGTTTTTCCAAAATGACGTGCGCTTTTTAAAGCAATTTGGCTAGAGTGCTTTTTTTATATAAAAAGCGCGCCTTGTTGATATAACAAGTGTATGTGCCAAGCTTTACTCCAACATCTTTATTACAAAATTCTGATCCGAGATATTTATGAAAATTAGCGAACAGTGGCTACGTCAATGGGTGAACCCCAATAATACCAGCGAGCAATTGGCCGAACAGCTGACCATGGCAGGGCTTGAGATTGATGATCGCTTTGCCGTTGCCCGAGCCTTTAGCGGTGTGGTGGTCGGTGAAGTCATCAGTGTCGAGCCGCATCCTGATGCCGATAAGCTGCGCGTCACGCAGGTAAATATTGGTGAGTCTGAGCCATTACAAATCGTCTGCGGCGCGCCGAATGTGACGGTCGGTATGAAAGCGCCTGTTGCTACCGTTGGGGCGGTACTGCCGAGTGATGATGTCAGTAATGGTAAATCAGGCTTTAAGATTAAAAAAAGTAAACTACGCGGCGTGGCCTCAAACGGTATGCTATGCGGTGCTTCTGAAATTGACCTAGTCGATGATATAGATGGCCTACTTGAGCTACCTGAAGATGCCCCAATTGGCACTGATATCCGTGACTACCTAGGTTTAGACAATCAAATACTCGATATCTCTATCACGCCAAACCGCGGCGACTGCTTTAGCGTCCGCGGTATTGCCCGTGAGATATCAGTGATCAATGATCTGCCGATGCAGCAGCCGGAGATTGCCACTGATGTAGCGGTAACGGACAATGATGCAACGCCTGCGGTCACCGTTAGTGCCATTGAGGCTTGCCCACGCTATCTCTTACAATCAATTAGCAATATTGATCGCAGTATCGATACGCCAAAATGGATGGCTGATGCCTTGGTGCAGTCAGGACTACGCTCGCATAACTTTTTGGTGGATGTGACCAACTATGTATTGATAGAGCTTGGTCAGCCATTACATGCGTTTGATGCCGATACCATTCAAGGTGATATCGTGGTGCGTTTGGCGCAGCCTGCAGAGACATTGACGCTACTAAATGAGCAAACCATTACCCTAACTGGTGATGAGCTGGTGATTGCCGACGATGAGGGCGTGCTTGCCTTAGCGGGAATCATGGGGGGTAAGCGCAGTAGCGTCACCGATAGCACCACCAATATTATTTTAGAAAGTGCGTTTTTCAATCCGTTGGCTATCGCGGCGCGCGCGCGTCGTTTTGGTTTGCATACCGATGCCTCACAGCGTTTTGAGCGCGGGGTAGACTTTGAGCTGCCAGCGCTTGCTTTGGCGCGTGCTGTTGATTTGATTACTAGTGTCACAAGCGGACAAGCTGGGCAAATAGTAAAAGTAGAAAACAGCGAGCACTTGCCAGCCCGTACGCCGATTACCTTGCCAATCAGCAAAGTCCGTGAAGTCGTCGGTATCGAGATAGAGCCTGCGGTCATGGTGCGTATCTTAACCCAGCTGGGCTTTGAGGTCGCGCAGCAAGCAGAGAGTCTAATCTGTACGCCGCCGTCGTATCGTTTTGATATGAGTATTCGCGAGGATCTTATCGAAGAGATTGCCCGTATCTATGGTTATGACAATATTCCAAGCGTCCTGCCGCATCTGCAAGTCAGTATGGATTATGATGATACGGCTGATTTGACGCATGAGATGAAGCTGGCACTCGTCAATAATGGCTATATGGAAGCGATTAGTTTTAGCTTTAGTGATGCCAAACTTGAGACGCTACTTGATGATGAAGCGTTAGGTGAAGTGTTGGCATTGGCCAATCCGATCTCAAGCGATCTGGCGGTCATGCGCCGTACTTTGCTTTCAAGCTTGTTGCCTTGTGTACAATACAACCTCAATCGTCAGCAGCCGCGTGTACGTTTTTTTGAAACGGGTCTGAGCTTTGTCGGTCAGAGTGTCAGTGACTTGGTGCAGACGCCGAGCATGGCGCTGGTCGCAGTTGGCGATATTTGGGATGAACAAGCTTACCAAAACCGAGCTTTAGATTTTTATGATCTCAAGCACGATATCGAGCAGCTACTTCCAGCCCAAATCGATCGTGCGCGCGTACGCTATGAGCGCAGTCAGCTAGCGTTTTTGCACCCTGGTCAAAGCGCCAAGCTATATATCGATGATATCTATGTCGGCTGGTTGGGTCAGCTGCATCCGAGCACCGCAAAACAGCTGGATCTGCCTGCCACTTGGGTTGCCCAGCTATCGCTTGCGCCGCTGCTTAACTTGGCCCGCGAGCAGCATGACATCACCACGCCAAGTAAGTTTCCACAAGTGCGCCGTGATATCGCCATCTTGGTAGATACCGAGATTAGCCTACAGACGCTAGAGTCGACGGTGCGCCGTGCTGCTGGAGCCTTATTGAGTGATATGTGGTTATTTGATGTCTATCAAGGTGACAAAGTACCGACAGGTCAGCGCTCGCTTGCATTTGCTCTGATATGGCAAGATTTGTCACAAACCCTATCTGACGAGGCAGTAAAAACTGCCACTGATAAAGTCGTTCACGCTTTGATTGAGCAGCATTCAGTACAGCTGCGTGACAGCTAACCTCTATACCCGAAAACTAATAACGCATCATGGCCTTTTTTAATTAAAAGGCTGTGGTGTCTTATTTGTCAAAAAAATTATGATCGAGACGTTTTTTGTCTAAAAAATGGTAAGTGGTTATTAATAAAAGAGATTTTATAACGTCTATATTAAAAAGACCACAAAAAACCTTTATAATAACTGCTATCCCCTCATACCGCTAAACCATGATATTCGACATCACGACATAGCATAGGAGTCGTACTGTGAGCACTTTAACCAAATCTGACATGATTGAGCACTTGATGAGCCACCTAAACCTAACGCGCCAAGATAGCCGCTGTTTGGTAGAGCGCTTTTTTGAGGAATTGTCAGAGAGTTTGATCGATGGCAAAGAAGTCAAGCTTTCAGGCTTTGGCAACTTTGAGCTAAAAGACAAAAATAGCCGCCCTGGTCGCAATCCAAAGACAGGGGAGCCCGTTGCCGTATCTGCGCGCCGAGTGGTGACCTTTAAGACAGGTCAGAAATTTCGCCAGCAGGTTGATGAGCGTTTGTTTGATGCTTAGTCTTTGTCTATACACATAGGCCTGCTCAGAGAAAAAGAACCAAAGATAACGCTGTTTAATAGGGACTTTTTTGGGTATCTCTTATCTACTAGCTTAGCACAAAAAATCGGTGTCCATCTAGTTAGCAGGCTATCCTGCTATCATTTTGCTTAAATAGCAGATATAAAAAAAGAGAGCATAGGCTCTCTTTTTTACTACAGTGTTTATTGTGTGACCAATAAAATTACTGAGCTTCTTCAACAACCACTTCGTCAGCTGCATCAACAGCTGCAGTGTCAGTTTCGCTAGCTACATCAACGCTAGTAGTAGTACCGTCTACAGGTACTTCAGCGTCCATTTCGTCAGTTGCAGTTGCAGCTTGTGCATCAGCGATGTCAGCTTCAGCTTCAGCAGCAGCAGCTTCTGCGTCAGCAGGTACAGCTTCGCCGTCAGCAGCAGCTTCGTTTAGCTCTTCTTGAGCGTCTTGTACTTCTTCTTGTGCGTCAGATAAATCTTCAGCAGCGTTTTCAGTGTTGCTGTCACAGGCAGTTAGGCCCATAGATGCAGTCATGATACCAGCTAGAGCAAGTAATTTAAGGTTCATAGTTGTTTCTCCGAAAAAATGAAATGAGCAGTAGTAGTAACAAAAGCCAAAAAAAAGGTCGAAATCTGATGTTTTTCAGAGTTCAACTAATCTTAGTTACAACTACTCAGCTTTCACGCATTCTATATGTTTTCTTTCTGAATGGAAAGAGGCTGTACAATTAAGTAACAATAAAATTGTAAATGTAATTTTATATCTCAAACCTCTCATCATCTCTTAGAAAATGACACAAAATAATATGCGTATAATCAATAAGATCGGCTTATTATAAAAGCATATTTGCTGTCTTGATATTCTTTAACTGTTGGTGTTGTGTAGTGCTTTCATTGAAGATGGCTGGTATTCGGTAATTGGCGTATTGCGGTCAGTAAATTTTACGATAACGTAATCAATTTCGGCTTTGTTTTTGTGCTGTATCTGTTAAAGGCTACTGATAGGCATATAAAAGTCATAAAACATAATAAGCAAAAAGCTTGGGGACACCGTAAAAGCTAGGTACGACAATGAGTCAGACAATAAAGACCTAAAAATACTTGTATAAATGGTCGATAGTATGATGGTATAAATCATATATTTAAGGAGAGAAGGTATGAAGTGGCAAGGTAGGCGAGGTAGCTCAAACGTGCGCAGCAGTCGCGGCGGCGGTAAGATGATAGGGGGTGGTATCGGCGGTATTATTATCGCGGGTATTTTGTGGTTGGTTTTTGGGGTCAACCCCATGACGGCATTACAGACAGGGCAAGTGGTGGCAGGCGGTGGCGGCAGTACGGCGAGTGAGCCTGCCACCAGTGACGACCGCGATACGCAGTTTGTCAAAGTCGTATTGGCCGATACAGAAGACGTTTGGCATCAGATATTTAATGAAGCGGGCAGTACGTATCAAGAGCCGTCGCTCATATTGTTTAATGGTCAAGTCAGCTCTGCTTGTGGGAGTGCCAGCGCTGCAACAGGGCCATTTTATTGTCCGGGGGATCAAACCATTTATTTGGACACGTCGTTTTTTGTGGAAATGCGTCAAAACCTAGGTATCTCAGGCGATCAGCAAGGCTCAGGGGATCAAGATAACCAAGGTAAGGCAGGCGACTTTGCGCAAGCCTATGTGATATCGCACGAGGTGGGCCATCATGTGCAGACGTTGCTTGGTATCACTCAGCAGGTGAATGAGGCTGGTCGTCAAGTCAGCCGCGCACAGGCCAATAAGCTGTCGGTCATGCAAGAGTTACAAGCGGACTGTTTTGCTGGGGTATGGGCGCAGCGTAATCAGGAGCGCGTACAGTTCTTAGAAGCAGGTGATATCGATGAGGCCATTAATGCTGCAGGCCAAATCGGTGATGATCGCCTCGCTCGCGCGAGCGGCGGCGCGGTTGTACCAGATAATTTTACGCATGGTACCAGCCAACAACGTGTGCAATGGTTTACCCGCGGTCTGCAGAGTGGCAATGTACAGGCATGTGATACCTTTAGTGGCGCTCTATAACGCTGATAGGTTAGAGTTGACGCACTCTAAAAAGTATATGACGTTACTGGTATCAGTCTGCCTTACGTGCTGGGTCGTCTACGCGGCCAGTAGCGGTGCAACCTACATTTAAAGACAGTATCTGAGTCGCGCACTTAACGGTATCATCCTTTTGTTGTGAATGGGCTATACTTAATTGAACGATTTTTTAGCCATATATCTGATGTATTCTGATTTGATCGTTGTTTAAAATAAAAATACATGCCTGCTAATCGCAAAAGGCCTGCAATGATTGCAGGCCTTTTGTTTGTCTTTACATACTATTTAGACAGCTTATGAGAAAGTTCACCTCATTGTCTTTTAAGCTCAAAGCGTCTTTACTTATCTAAGCTTAAAACACTCAGAAGATATGTCTTTGAAAAGACTGGTCTAACCAAACTGCTTGAAGTGTTGTCTAGAAGTGCTGTCTATCCGTTATAAACCAAATTATCTGGTTTGGTCTAGGATGTAAGCGCCAGCGCCACCTACAGCAGCACCGCCTAGTGCACCGCGAGCGATATCTTTACTGTCGCCGCCACTTCTGATCAAAGCGCCCGCTGCTGCGCCCGCTGCTGCACCTTTAGCGGTATTGCTCAAGCCAGAGTTGTAGCCATTGGTCGCACAGCCGCCCATGATCAAAGCAGAGCTAGTAATGGCAGTCATTGCGATAGTTTTAGCAAATTTCATAATATCACCTGTCAAATTATCAAGTTGGGTCAAAAGAAGAATACGAGATTTTTAGTGCTATGTGTTTGATATAAATAAACCATACCAAGCGAATCCAGCAATTGTCTTAGAATAATCTGTATTGCTATCGCAAGACATAAGATTATATTAAGGGTTTTCAATATCTCAATACGTGTACTGCTATCGCACCCGATAGCAGAGTATATCTATACTAACGCTTATAGTAACCCATCAATTCGTCTCTAGGCGTAGTAAAAGCGCTAAGCTTTGCAAGCAAGCTGTAAAAGATGTTTCCCCACTGTATCCTTGGTAGGGGTTTTGCTTAGTGTCATTGTATTTGTATTGATAATACGCTAACTGTTTTTGTCACTGCCAGCGCTATCTATGTTTAAAAATAGGGCAGCTATATTTGCTTCGTGTGATATAGGCGATCCGCTATAGAGGCTGCAATTTTCTATTTAGCACTTACTATAGCTTGTCGTCTGGCTATATTGCTACGACCCAACGTACAAAAACCGCCCTAAGGCGGTTTTTGGTATTTGTCTTTCATATCTATAATCAATTCATGTCAAAAATGACATGGTGCTATTGGTATGAATAAAGCTTGTCATCGCACATTAGTTTTGTGATTTACGCTTCATTTGTTCAAAAAACTCATCATTGGTTTTGGCTTCTTTTAGGCGCTCAAGCAAGAACTCAGTGGCTTGGACACCATCCATTGGCTGTAGCAATTTGCGCAAGATCCAGACTTTGCGTAGCTTATCTTCATCAAGCAGGCGCTCTTCGCGGCGAGTACCAGATTTTTTGATATTGATCGCTGGGAAAACGCGTTTTTCGGCCAAGTCACGCTCAAGGGTAATCTCTTGGTTGCCGGTGCCTTTAAATTCTTCAAAGATGACGCTGTCCATTTTGCTACCGGTGTCAATCAAAGCACTGGCGATGATGGTCAAGCTGCCGCCTTCTTCGACGTTACGCGCCGCGCCAAAAAAGCGCTTAGGACGCTCAAGGGCATTGGCGTCTAGACCACCGGTCAACACTTTACCAGATGATGGAATGACAGTGTTATACGCACGAGCGAGGCGAGTGATGGAGTCAAGTAAGATGACCACGTCTTGCTTATGCTCGACCAAGCGCTTGGCTTTTTCGATGACCATTTCGGCAACTTGTACGTGGCGCTGCGGCGGCTCATCAAAGGTTGAGGCAACGACTTCACCGCGCACGGTGCGCTCCATCTCGGTCACCTCTTCTGGGCGCTCATCAATGAGCAAGACAATAAGGTAGCATTCGGGGTTGTTGCGGGTGATAGACTGGGCAATCGATTGCAAAAGCATGGTTTTACCGGCTTTTGGCGGCGCGACGATGATAGAGCGCTGGCCTTTACCAATCGGGGCAATCAGGTCGATGATACGGCCTGTCAAATCCTCGGTCGTACCGTTACCTAATTCTAGCTTTAACTGCTCGGTGGGGAATAAGGGCGTGAGGTTTTCAAAAATCAGCTTGTGACGCGAGCGATCGGGTGTATCAAAGTTAATCTCGCCGACCTTTAGTAGCGCAAAATAACGCTCAGAATCCTTTGGTGGTCGAATCGTCCCAGCGATACTGTCGCCTGTCTTTAGGCTAAAACGGCGGATTTGGCTGGGGCTGACATAAATGTCGTCAGGACCTGCCAAGTAAGAGCCCTCTGATGAGCGCAAAAAGCCAAAGCCATCGGGTAAGACCTCGAGCACGCCGTCACCATAGATGGCTTCGCCGTTACGGGCGTGGGTCTTTAAGATAGCGAAGATAATGTCTTGTTTACGGCTACGCGCCATATTATCAAGACCCATGTCTTTGGCGATGGCCAATAGCTCAGAGATTGATTTTTTCTTTAGTTCAGTTAGATTCATAGGTAGGTCATTAGCAATTGATCAGATGAGAGATGCCATTAGCAGCACAAGTCACGACATTGATTAAAACAACGATAGTATGGCGATAGAGGGCGCGAGCACAGAGCCAGAGTTATGTAGTTTGGGTATTGCGTGTTGACTTATATACAAGTTGCAAGAATAGAGTGCAAGGTAATAAGAAATAAGGATACAGAAGGCTACATAAGAGTCTGCGTCAAAAACTCAGTATCAGTAATTGTGTTTAGTCATTTCGTTCAGTAATGGTGTTTATAATGACGATTGTGTTTTTGTTGATAAACACGAGGAGAATAGCGACAAGACACTTAGGAAAACGGTTCGTTTTCTCTTGTCAGCAGACTATACGGTCTTCACAATGGCATTGTCAATGAATTTTGCCAAAAAAGTCGTATTAGTGGTTTTTTTGCATAAAAAACGAGCAAAAAACCATTATCTTAGCAGGACAATGGTTTTTTACTGATTGGCATCTATTATGATGTGTAGATACTCTCAGCAGATAGACTGACACAAGCGTATCCACACTGAAGAAGTGCTTATAGATGCTTATCAAGAACTTTGGCTAGCTCTGCTTTTGGCTGTAGGCCCATGACTGAGTCAACTTTTTCGCCGTCTTTAAAGACAAATAGCGTTGGGATATTACGGATACCAAAGCGGCTGGCGGCTTGTGGGTTATTGTCGACGTCGACTTTGACGATTTTTACTTTGCCTTGGTACTCGCTGGCTAGATCTTCTAAAATAGGCGCGATGGCTTTACAAGGGCCACACCACGTCGCCCAAAAATCTACCAATACAGGCAGGTCTGATTGCAGCACGTCTTGGTCAAAGTTTGCATCGGTGGTATTTACGATTAGGTCTGACATAGTTATCTCTCTTGTTTTATTGTCTTTATCGTCGTTTATCAAATTATCGCTGCTTTGTGTAGCTAAAGACCAGCGGTATAAAGTAATGATAAGCGGCTAAAGAGTCGTTTCGAAATGGTGAAAATGTGCCATCATATTAACATGTTTGTTCTTACTTGACAGATGCAGGCTGGTTAAATTGTTTAACAATTACGATTGGTACAATAAATCGAAACACAACCATACAGCCAGTGAGTGCGCTGTCACTTGTCACTTTTTGGTTTTTTTTCTATGTCATAGCCTCTATCATGTCATCTTTACTCTCATTTATATAAGTAACCGATTTTTATGCCTTTTACTGAAGAAGAAGTCAACGCGTTAAACCAACAAGAACGCGCGTATCCGCTGGCGTTTTTTAAAACATTTGCCCAAGATATTACAGTATATGAAGATGACGATATTTGGGTGGTGGATAAGCCAGCGGGCCTCCTCAGCGTCGATGGCAAAACCCTCAAAGTCAGCTTGCTTGCGCGGCTTGAGCGCGTCAATCCAGCCGTCAAACTCATTCACCGCTTGGATATGGACACCTCAGGGCTACTGATTTTTGCCAAAAATGCCGCTGCCCAAAGCCATATTAGTAAGCAGTTTATTGAGCGGTTGCCACAAAAAAGCTACCAAGCGCGCGTCTTTGGCCAATGGGAAAGTATTGGGGCGACCGGTAATATATCGGTGCCGGTACGTTATGAGCCCACGACCAAACCGCGCCATATCGTCGATCACGATTGGCCTAAACAGGCACTGACTTTATATGAGGTCTTGGCTCACGAAATGTGCAATGATCAGACCGTCACACGCGTGTTACTAAAGCCGGTTACGGGCCGTAGTCACCAGTTACGTGTGCATATGGTCCATGCCGGTCATGTGATGATTGGTGATCCGATTTATGCCGAAGGGGCGGCACTGATGATAGCCCCGCGGCTAAACTTGCACGCACAGCAGCTACGCCTAAAGCACCCGACACTGGGTGCGTGGATGGACTGGGAGAGTCCGTGCCCGTTTTAATCTGGCCACTCAACCAGATGATGACTTAACCACATGACCAATAACGATATCAATGATCGCATCATGCTGAAGTATCGCAATAGTATCGCAACATAAAGGACGACTGGCCACGGTTTTGCGGTTAGGGCGAGCCCTCGTTTTTTACCTGCTTTAAAATGAAGGCACGCCCTAGTATCTTGCCTGCCAGCTATATTTAGGGTTGATGATAGTGTTCGATAAAGTCGCTCACCTGCTTAGTTAATATCTGCCATAAGGTCTGTTGTGCGCTTTTGCTGCCCCAAGCATTGTGCGGGCTAAATATCACCCGTGGATGCTCGCTGAGGCTGAGTAGCGGATCATCTGCCGTGATCGGCTCTTGCTCAAACACGTCGCTGGCGTAGCCGATGATTTGCTCGTTATGGATGGCAGTTGCCAATGCTTGACTATCGACGATGCCGCCGCGAGCAACGTTGACTAATAAGGGCTGCTTGGTCATTTTGGCCAAGGTGTCCTTATTGATAAGATGCTGGGTCTGTTCGGTCAATGGGCAATGTAAGCTCAATACATCTGACTGCACCAGTACGTCATCAAAGGCGGTATAGTCTGCACTGCGCGGTGCACGCCCTTGATGCTCCGCCCATAACACCGTCATGCCAAAGGCGCGTGCAATCTCGGTGACGCGCTTGCCGATAGTACCGACGCCGATGATGCCGAGCGTCTTGTCTTCTAAGTCGATCAGCGGTATGTCGAGCAAGCAAAAATTGCCATTGTCGCGCCATGTACCATCGGCGACTTTTTGATGATAATGAATGCCTGCACGCATGGCATTGAGCATCAGCATAAAAGTATGCTCAGGCACGCTTTTGACCGCGTAACCTGCGACGTTATAAAGGGTGACATGATGTCTGTCACAAGCGTCTTGATCGACGTTGTTCATCCCTGTGGCAGTCAGCTGAATCAGCTTGAGGTTGGGCAGTTGACCGATCACCTCGGCGTCTATTTGGACTTTGTTGGTGATGATGATATCGGTGTCACGGCAGCGCTCGAGGATGACGTGGTTGTCCTTTGGCGTGTCATGATAAGTCACGTAATCTGTAATTCCAGCTGGGGCTGGCAAATCGATACCGTCCGAAAAAGTACCCTTGTCTAAAAAAACCGCTCGCATAGTGACTCCCTGATGAATTGATTGTTGTATTGATTTTTTCTATGGTTTTAAGGCTTTGTGGGTTTGAGGCTTAATGTAGCATGTCGGTGGGTTTAGTCAAAAACCAAACCATAAAAACCTGAGAAACCCAAGCGCTGTCACAATTGTCTACTTGAAAAGTCAACTAAACGCACTCATCTAGCCGCTAACGTTATATAATGGTCTACCTTAGCTGTCGACTAAATGGGTGTTACCCTATGCACAGCCATCATTAGCGGCCATTGCTATCTATTTTATTTCTTATTACCTGAGTACAAAAAAGACATCGCCTTATGACTACCTCTATCGCTTCATTGCACAGTACTGAATTCGCCGTTGGCCAACGTTATTTATCTGATACAGAGTCTGAGCTTGGCTTGGGTGTGGTCATCGATGTGGATGATCGCTGTGTGCACATCTTGTTTCCGCAAAGCGAGGAGACACGTGTTTATGCCAAAAACTCAGCGCCACTGTCGCGCGTGGTATTTAAGGCGGGCGATAGCATTTATGACCAAGATGGCAACGGCTATACGGTCAATGCGGTAGACGAGGTGATGGGTGTGCTCAAGTACAGCGTCGATGAGCATGAGCGCGGTATCATGGAAACCCGACTCGCGGCCAATATCACGCTTGCCAAGCCGCTTGAGCGTCTGCTCGCTGGTCGCATCGAGCGTGGCGACTGGTACGAGCTGCGCCAAGACATCTTGCGCATGCAGTCGGCGCTGGCAGGTCATCCGCTCAAAGGCCTAATGGGCGCGCGTGTCGATATTATCGAGCATCAGCTGTATATCGCTCACGAGGTCGGCAAGCGTATCGCGCCGCGTGTGCTTTTGGCCGATGAAGTGGGACTGGGTAAAACCATCGAAGCGGGCTTGATCATTCATCAGCAGCTAATCACAGGAAAGGCTGAGCGCGTACTTATCTTGGTACCAGACAGTCTGCAATACCAGTGGATGATCGAGCTGCGTCGCCGCTTTAATCTAAATTTTGCGTTGTTTGATTTGGTGCGTACTGCCGCGATCAAAGAGCATGATCCTGAACAAAACGTCTTTGCCACCGAGCAATGTATCATCGCGGGTATGGATTTGTTGCTTGACCATCCTGATTTGTACGATCAGGCGATGGAGGCAGGATTTGATCTATTGGTCGTCGACGAAGCGCACCATTTGCACTGGGATGAAGAGCAGGGCGGCAATGACAAATACGACTTGATTGCTGACTTTGCTGAAGAGACGCCTGGGGTGATGCTACTGACCGCAACGCCTGAGCAGCTCGGCGCGCAAAGCCATTTTGCGCGTTTGCGCCTGCTAGATCCAGATCGCTTTGATGATTTGGATGAGTTTATCGATGGGCAAGAAGCCTTTGCCCAAACCGCCGCCGTCGCTGGCGTGCTGATAGAAGACAAGCCGCTAAGTGATGGGCAAATCGCGGCTTTGAGCCATTTATTAGACATTAGCATGGATGAGCTGGGCGCAATCAATGACGATGAGCGCTTGCGTACTTATGCCCTTAACGAGCTACTGGACCGTCATGGTACCGGCCGTATCTTATTTCGCAATACTCGTGAGAGTGTCAAAGGGTTTTATGGACGAAGCCGTCAGCCGTATCCACTACCCCTGCCTGACGCATGGGTTGATAGCTACCAAACCACGGGCAAACTGCGTGAACAGCTGTGGGGCGAAGAAAACCAGCCCGATGGTGGCTGGCTAGAAGATGATCCACGTGTGTCTTGGTTGATTGATATCTTGCGCGGTGAGCTAAAGCATCAAAAAGTGCTATTGATCGCTCGTAGTGGGGCGACGGTTGAGAGTCTTGAGGCGGTACTGCGTCTGCATGCAGGCATTAAGACCGCTATCTTTACCGAGCAGATGACACTGCTTGAGCGTGACCAAGCGGCGGCGTTTTTTGCTGATTCTGAGGGCGCGCAGATATTGCTCTGCTCAGAGATTGGCTCAGAAGGTCGTAACTTCCAGTTTGCAAGCCAGCTGATACTGTGGGACTTACCTGCCAATCCAGATACGCTAGAGCAGCGCATAGGCCGCCTAGACCGTATCGGTCAGACGCAGCAGATTATGCTTCATGTCCCTTATGTGCAGGGCACCGCGCAGGAGCGTTTATATCATTGGTATGACAAAGCGCTCAATATGTTTAGTCAGATATCACCGACTGCCCAAAGTGTGCAAGAGCAATACATCCAAACGCTAAAGCCTGTGCTAGAGAGTGCTGATACGCCTGACAGCCGTGCCATGCTACAAGACATCATCACCGAAGCGAAAAAAACCCGCCTAGGGCTAGAAGCGCAGCTACAAGCTGGCCGTGACCGTCTGCTGGAGTACAACTCGTGCCGTCCACGTGTCGCTGGGCGTATCAAAGATGCCATGATTGACTTTGATCAGCACAATCTGCTGCCACACTTTATGGAGCGCTTTTTTGCTTCTGCCAATATCGATCATAGTATCCAGCGCGATGGCTCGTGGGTCATCGCTCCTATCGATAGCACTGAAATCAGTGAGTACATCGATGGTCTGCCACTGGGCGATGAAGATGGGATGACCTTGACCTTTGATCGCGAGCAGGCATTGCTGCGTGAAGATATCGACTTTATTACCCATGAGCATCCGCTGATGCGCGCGATTTATGAGTTGGCCAGTACCAGCACCTTTGGCAATACCACGGTGGCGATGCTAAAAAGCGCGGTCGTGCCACAAGGCATGGTGCTGCTCGAGGTAAACTTCCGTGTCGAGGCCATCGCGCCAAGAGTGCTCAATCTGCCTGCGACCATTACCACGCAAAACATTCGGGTGTTTATCAGTGAGCAAGGCAATGATCTGTCAGCGCGCATCAGTAGCGATATGATCATGCCGCACATCGAGCGACTGGACAAAAACCGCGCCCGCCAAGTCATCAAAGTACGCGGTGATGTGATCGAGCAGCGTTACTACGACGCCGAAGAGATCGCCCGCCAGCAGCTGGCAGAAATCGGTGAGCAAGCAAGCGCCCGTTTCAATCAGCAGTGGTCGCGTGAAATCAAGCGCCTAAAGCATCTACAAACCATCAACCCCAATGTACGCCCAGAAGAAGTAGAGCGCTTAGAGCAGCTAAAAGCACAAGGCGAGCAGGCATTAGGCAACCTATCGCTGGTACCAGACTCTATCCGCGTATTGGTAGCGGTCAAGCCATAAACGAAGCATAGCAATGAAAACGAGATGCGCCGATCATCTCGTTTTTTTTAGGCCGATGCACTGATGCTGCGATAGATACCTCTGCCTCAAACCTTGTGATAGCCAAGCGTGTGCATCAGCCATCAGCGGATGTTTTTGTCATAAGATAAAAAAGGCGGTCAAGACTGGCGGGTAAGCGACTCATAACTGGTCAAAGCGCGGGATATTGGGTAATATGTTTAGCCTTTCAGTGGATAATAAATACGTGTATGGCGCTGCTATCGCTGTATTTTTACGCTAAAATTTCGTTCTAACATCTCTCTTGTGTATTTTTAGCAAGTGATTTCATATTATTTTACATTCAAACGCAGCAGGTTTGCCGCTATATCATCTGGCTATCATTAGGTGGGTTGGTGCAGGCGCGCCGCGTTTTTGATAAAAATAAGGAAACCTATCGTCATGTCTGATTATTCGCAACTGATTGATGAGCTGCTTGCTACCGTATCGCTTATTGAAGTGAGCCCTGATGTCTTTGAGGGGAAAAGCCATGACTATGTGGGCAGTCGTATCTTTGGTGGGCAAGTCTTGGCGCAAGCAATCATGGCAGCTGCCCATACGCTGGATAAAGACAAACCCTGCCATTCACTGCACGGCTATTTTTTGCGTGGCGGTGATATCAACCAGCCAGTGATTTATCGAGTACGCCGTCTACGCGATGGGCGTAGCCTCTCTGCGCGTGAAGTGACCGCGATTCAGTACAAAGAAGTACGCGGCAAAGCGCCTATTGAGCAAGTGATTTTTTCGATGATTGCCTCGTTTTCGCCGATGGAGGAGGGGCTTGAGTATCAAGAAGATATGCCCGTCTATCCGCCACCAGACGACCTGCTCGCCGAGCAAGATTTAAAAGAAGAGTACGTTGGCAAAGTGCCAGATGCGCTCAAAGCGCGTTTTATGCGTCGTCGTCATGTCGAGATTAAGCCTGTCAAACCGCGTGACCCTATCCATCCTGAGCCGATGAAACCAAAACAAGCCAACTGGCTGCGTATCCGCGAGCTGGGCAATCAGCCGGTGGCGATTCAGCAAGCGCTATTGGCATTTTCGTCTGATTTTTACTTAGTCGGCACAGGGCTGATGTCGCATGGGGTCAGCTTTATGACCAGTGGCTTACAAGCGGCCAGTATCGACCACTCGATGCACTTCCACCGTACCTTTGACCTAAATAATTGGCTACTATACGACATGTGGAGCGATACCACCTCTAATGCCAAAGGCTTAAATCATGGGCAGTTTTGGCAAGATGGTAAGCTCGTCGCAACGGTGCAACAAGAAGGGTTGATGCGTCTGCGGGTGCCTAAATCTTAAATAAAAAAATACAAACTATGCCAGCGTGCTACTGGTATAAATTTTCCTTGCGTGCTGCGTGCCCAGATGCTGCACAAAATTCATCCCAGTAGCACTGTCACTGTGTTTATTTATAGTGGTTCGACCACACTTACTTACATCTCTAAAATCTTCACCATCGCCCGCGGTAATCCTAGCGTTGACCGCGCATCATCTGCGGTCAACCAATGAATATTAATCTCTGCTGCTTGCAAGGCTGTGCTCAATGCGGTTGTTTGCTTATTGTCTAAAGTGACGGATCGCGGCGTCAAATACCAATGAAAGTGGGTCAATGAGTGCTTGATAGGCGCATCATCAAGCAAGGTTTGATTAATGGGTGCGACTATCACATTATGCTTATCTAACCACTCATGAATAATCTGCTCAGCAGTGGTAAATTCTGCATCAAAGACTTTTTCGTTGCTGGTCACTAGGCGTAGTCTCTCGGCGCTGGTGTCTGGTTTGTTCGGTGCTGGCTTACCGCTTGCTTTGCCAGCGATTTTTTCTACAAACTGTAAAGGCAAGCTCCATAGTCCGCCCCAAATACCATTGTCAGGGCGCTGTAGCCATAGTATTTTGCCGTCCGTATCTTTGATGATAAGCGCGTTGCTAAACTTACTGGGCTTGGGCTGTTTTTTTGCTTTGACTGGATAGTCGGTTTCGCGCCCCTGTGCATGGGCAAGACAATCCTCTTGTAGTGGACACAATAAGCAGGCAGGCTTGCTACGCGTGCATAGCGTTGCGCCCATATCCATCACCGCCTGCGCAAACCGTCCTGAGTCATCGACAGGCGTTAAGCGCTCTGCCAACGCCCATAGCGTCTTGGTGGTGGCAGACTTGGTGATATCGCCATCGATCGCCGCCCAGCGGGTAAGGACGCGTTTGACATTGCCATCACAGATAACGCCATACTTGTGCAAGCCCATCGCCATAATCGCCCCAGCGGTCGACGGCCCAACGCCAGAGATGGCTTCCCAGCCCGCTAGCGTCTGCGGAAAGTCACCGATCTCGTCAATTATCTCGGCCAGTTGCTTTGCGCCTTTATGCAAATTACGCGCGCGTGCATAGTAGCCAAGCCCCGCCCAATGCTCGGCAACCAAGTCCCATTCTGCGGCGGCCAAATCCTGCACACTGGGAAAGGAGTCCATAAAACGCGCAAAGTAGGGCAACACGGTGGTGACTTGTGTCTGCTGGAGCATGACTTCGGATAGCCAAACGACATAAGGATTGGGGGTGTCAGTCTGGTGCTGTTGCCACGGTAGGTCATGACGGCCATTTTCGGCAAACCAATCGAGTAGGCGCGGGGCGAAGGTGGTTAATGATGAGCTTGACTGAGAAAAATGAGTAGGCAAAAGTATTCCTTGTAAAGCAAAATTGGTGTTTTGTAGGGGTAACTAAGATGGTTTATGGGGCGTAATGAGGATTGCTGCAAGCAGTATTGGATAAGATTTGTTTCGGGTGTTTTTGTCTAAACATCAATGGTGGTCAACGATAATATATATTGAAAGATAAACATGACGATAAAACAGGGGCGCTAGGCGCACCCTGCGAGCTATATAAATAAGTGAGTTTATTTACGATTTTTCCGCGTTTTTAATCGGCGCAAGCGCTTTTCTTCTTCACGAGCTTTCTTTTTTTCTTCTGCCGCCAGACGTTGTTCGGCGACGATGATTTCTTCCGCTTCGATCATCGCTGGAGTCTCAAGGGTAATACGCCCAAGCTTGGCACTACGTAGCTCATTAATCAAAATCTCAGACATGCGGTAGGTATCAACGACTCCGCCTTTTTTGATAAATCCTCGGTTACGCCCTGCCATTTCAAAAAACTCCCAATCAGTCTTGGGCAGCTCGTCAATTTTATAGCGAGTTTTTAGCAGCTCAGGATAAGCGCTCAGCAAATACTCAGCGGTATAGCTGGCGACATCGGCGAAGTCAAACGCGGTATCGCGAATGCCGCCGGTCGCTGCTAGTCGATAGCCAGAGTTTTCGTTTTCGACCTTTGGCCAGAGCATACCAGGGGTGTCATAGAGCATGATGTCATCATCGAGTTTGATCAGCTGCTGCGACTTGGTCACCGCAGGCTCGTCGCCAGTTTTTGCTACTGCGCGCCCTGCTAAGGTGTTGATCAAAGTCGATTTGCCAACGTTTGGAATGCCCATGATCATGGCTTTGATCTGGCGACCCGTGCCAACTTTGTTGGGCACCATTTTTTTGCATAGAGCGATGATGCGCTTGACGTCATCGGCTTTGTTATTGTCACACGCGATGGCTTTGACACCCGCTTGCTGCTCAAGGTGCACCATCCATGCTTGGGTCAGATCAGGGTCGGCGAGATCGGCTTTGTTTAATATCTTGATGACGGGTTTTTCGCCGCGTAGTGCTGCGACCATGGGGTTTTCGCTACTATAAGGAATACGGGCGTCAATCACCTCGATGACCACATCCATCTGCGGCATGATTTCTTTGATTTCGTTACGGGCTTTGTTCATGTGCCCAGGGAACCATTGAATATTCGCTCTTTTATCCATCTGCTTTCATAACCTTTTATAAAAAATGCTAAAAGTAAGACCATCAGTGTCTACTTTTTTATGATGTTCAGTTTACTACACAACCAGCGTCAGCACCCAATGTTATCCAGTCGCCATGTTGCCACGTTACAATTTTATGTCAGGCTTCAGGCAGGCTGTCATGCAGATTTGCGCGTGTCTTTATGTTTGGCCCATCTATAGGCTCATCGATTGGTACGCCCTAGTCTACTAAATCCTTACGCGCTGGTGGTAGCGGCGCTAAATAGCCAATGACTAAGATCAAGCTGCCTGCACCAAGGAATGAAATCACCCGCCAAATCGCCTCGGTCTGTGACAAGTCAACCAAGACCAGTTTTAGCACCACCGCGCCCAGTAGTCCAATGCCCATAAACCATAGCGTGCGCTGTCCATAGCGGCTAGCGCTGATGGTCGCGACCAAAGCAATGAGCGTCCATAAAATTGTCAATCCCGTCTGTACTTGCTCGCTATTCCACGCGCCGCCAGTCACTCCATATACACTGCCAGTCCATAACGGCGTACCGATAAAGGCATGCAGCGTCCTGACCAACATACTCGAGCCTATCCAAAGGCCAATCAGCGCTAACACAATTAACAGCATATCCTTTTTAGGAATGGCTTTTAATAGATTTCTCGAACCGCTACCATGTGGCTGGCGGAATACATACACGCCCAAGACATACAACACCACCAGCCATAACGTCACATCATATAAATTAAATAAAGGAACGTAAGGCAGGCCCCAAATCATGCCATCATAAGTAAAATTGGTAAAAATTGCCCAGCCTAAGGTGATAGGCACAAAGATTTGGGCGCTATCTAACAGTGCTTGAGGCCAATCAAACCAAGCGAGCGGCAAGGTTGAGGTTACTGCTTTTGAGTGCGTGTTTGACTGCTCATTATGGTATTTAGCCATAGCATGACGCTGTGTCCACCATAGTCCAACCAGCATAAAGGCAACCGGAACTAAAATAGTCATGACACCTTTTGAATCAGGTAAGCCATAATGCATGGCTTCTGCCAAAACGATAATACCCGCTCCAAGCCAGCTTGCGCTATCAAAACGTGTTAACTCAGCTGCTTTGTGCCATGTCTTTAGCCATAACTGCCCAATGACCAACCCGCCTATCAGCAAAGTAATAAATATCGACCAATGAAAGGTCGACCATTGATAATCAAATTCATATCTTTGCGGTAATTGAAACAGTAGCGTGGCATACAATAACAACAGTAAACCATGACAAAACTGCCGAATCTCCAACCAAGGACGATATTGATTGACGGCATAATAAATGACAAGGCTGGTTAACGCGGCCAGTCCTAGCAGCGCTGTCGTTGCGATGTGCCAGTTGGCAAACCATTGATCAAAATCGATGACCAATACATACAGCAGCCAGCCCACGGCGGTGAACGTCAAAAAACGACTCAACCTCGGACTGCGCCACATCAGGTTAAACGCCATACTTTGGCTATTGATTGAAGCCAGCCACTGCTTGGTAGCGAGTTCACCGATGCCCAATGTGTTAGCGTATTTCACCAGCGTCTGATCGGTGTGACGCTGGCTGTTTGTGTCATCCATAGGGGAATTGCTGGCGCGTAAGACAAACATGGCGGCGAGGTAGCTGAGCGCCGAAATCGTCAAGGCCAATGTTGGATAGTCATTGATTGCAAAGACCACAGTTATCATCAACATCGCGATACTCAGCAGCTGTAACACTAGCCCAAATAGCACCGACCATGCGCGTAGCGAGCGCCGACCAAACCATACCAACGCCAGCCCTTGAACCGACCAGCCAAAGGCAATCCACTCAGCATTGAGAGCCAGCGGAATCATCAACGCCAAAAATCCAAATCCTAACGCCAGCATGCCTTCAGTGATTAAGGCATATCGCTGACTGTGCTGTACAAATACCCAGCCAATGCCCAAATAAATCACCGCTAAAACAGCACTGGTGAGGGTCAGCGCATGAGGAATAGCGTCTAACAACGCCGCAAATAAACCAAAGGCCAATATCGGTACGGAAAACAATAAACCTGTATCAATGGGGAAGACATAGGTGTTGTTTGCGCTGTTTTTTGTATTGTGGTTTGTGCTGTTGTTCGTACTGGCATCTGTGCTGGGGTTTGTACCGTAAATACCACCTACAGTCGTTTGGGCGATATCTGCTTCATTTAATGTGTTATAAGCGATGATGTGCTGGGCGTAGCGGATAACGACAAACAAATACAGCAATACATGTAGCGCCACTAGCAGTACCAACGTCCAGCGCTGTGCCTCAATAACAGCCCTTAAATTTTCCGTTGTACCCCAATAGTATGCCAGTCCAAAGGTGACCAACACGCCGAGCAGATTGAGCATTTTCCAAGTACGGTAGTGAGCAATGACAGCAACGGTGACGTTTAACAGCAGATAATAGCTAAATAAGGCGACCAGACTGCCGGTGTCTTCACCGGTCAATATAGGCGCGAAAAATCCACCAGACAAGGCCAATAAGGCCAGCGGCAAGGCGTTTTGACGCACAGCGAGACCGATGATGACAGCTGATAAAAGACCAAGTCCAATAAAGCTTGGTGCGCTTGCGAGCACCTGATAGACGCTATACGCAAAAAAGACGGTCAAATAAGCCGTCGCTAAGCCCGCACCCTGTAAAGTGATGCCATAAGCAAAGCGGTTTTTTGCCAATTGTATCCCCAACGCCGCCAGTCCCAATCCCATCAGGCCAATACCAATAAGCTTTATGGTAATCGGAATCTCGATATAGTCGCTCAGTAAGCGCAGCAAAAGCACCACACCGATGAGTAAGACGATTACCCCGACACGCACGACCAAGTTACCGCCAAAAAACCAGCTTTTGATAGAATAAATCAGTGAGGTGACGATAGGTAGGGAGCGCTCATCAGGCTCTATGGTTGCAGCGGCCTGTCGATTTTCTGTCGATAGTGATGAGACTGCGGGTAAAAGGGGTGTAGGTAGCTCGGATAAAGGCCGGTTTGCTGACTCTGGCAACTCTGACCGCTCAGAAAGCACGGACAGTTGTAATGTTGTCTGCTGATGCTCTGTATCTTGAGAGGATGGCTCAGAGTGCGCGTTGGATGCAGCGTCTATACTGTCTTTATACTGCTTGAACTCAGCTTGTAGCGCTGCCATCTCACGGCGCAACTGCTGGATTTGGCTATGGATACTAATATATAGCACCGAAGCGATGATGAGTAAAATGGTAAAAGCCAGCCAGCCCAGCGGATTCATTAACAGATATAGCATCCTCGTCACTCAATTTGCTTGATGATAAGGTGATAATGCCGCGATTTGCGTCCGAGTACAAGAAGCGTCATGTACCTAGAGCTGCTCAACCAAAAAAAGAGCCGCTTATAAATCAGCGGCTCTTTTTTCGGTTTATATAGGTTTTATAAAAGCCCTATGATAGCGGCCTTCTCATGATAACCGTCTATGCTAAGTTACTTTTCATAAACTCAAGCATATTATCCCAGCTTTGCTTGGCGGCAGCTTCGTTGTAGCCGAGGTCGACGTCGTTTGTGGCTGCGCGCTCATCGGCGTGGGGGTTGGTAAAGCCGTGCTTGGCATTGTCATACACATCGATGGTGTAGTCGACATCGGCCGCATCCAGCTCAGATTTTAGGCCTTCTATCGCCTCCATCGATACCATAGAATCATCACGGCCATGCGCGACCAAGACTTTGGCGGTAAAGTTTTTGTCCGCAGGCTGTTTTGCTGATGGGTTGCCGTGGAATGTCGCGACAGCTTTTAGTGGCATACCGTCGCGCGCCATATCAAGCACGACTTTACCACCGAAACAGTAGCCAATCGCGCCTAAGTTGCTACCATCAACGGCCAACTGATCGCTAAAATCATTGAGGATAAGGCGGCAGCGATCCATCAGCATGTCTTGGTCTGCGAGTACTTGCTCCATCCACATGTTTGCCATTGCCGCATCGCTGGTCAATTTACCTTCACCGTAGACATCCATTGCCACCGCTGCATAGCCTGCTTTTGCCAGACGCTCGACCACAGATTTTGGATGATCGACCACGCCCCACCATTCTGGTGCGACCAAGATGCCAGCCGCTGGGTTTTCTTCCGATGCGTCTTCTGGTAGCGCCACATAGCTGATGAGCTCGACGCCATTTTTGGTGGTGCTGATAAGTTCAAACGTCTTAATTGACATAGTGCTGTCCTTTTTTATGTTATGAATTTTATTTATAGTAAATCGTTTTTCTTACTTTTAGTACCTTAACGCCCATGCTTCGCAAAAACAGCTATAATACTGTAACGCTCTTTATCAAAATGCTACTGCACCTTTATGACGCTCAATTTGCTCAACCAACTTGCCGACAGCCAACAATCACAAGCTGGCTCGTCACCGACGCCGCAACCAGTGCCAAAGCCTGTTGTGCCCGCCAATGCAAGCTTGTTTGCCGATAGCGATGGTGAGCTGGCGGCCACCTTGCGGCCGCAGTTTTGGTCGCGATTTGCCTTATCAGAGCTGACGCATCCTGAGTGGGAAGCTTTGTGTGATGGCTGCGGTAGCTGCTGCCTGATCAAATATATCGATGATGATGACGCCGAAGCGTTGGTTGAGTATACCGATGTGACCTGTCAGCTGATGGACTGTGCGACGGGTCATTGTCAGCACTATGCCACGCGTCAAGAGTATGTGCCTGACTGTATTCAGCTCACGATGGAAAACCTGCCCAACATGATGTGGCTACCATCACACTGCGCCTATAAACGCTTGTATAAAGGGCAGAAGCTCCCAAGTTGGCATTTGTTATTGACTGGCGATGCGGCGCGCACCGAGCAGCAGATGCGCGCAGCCAATGTAGGGGTGGCAGGGCGCTGTGTCTCTGAGGTTGGTATGACAGATGAAGAGATGGAGGAGCGGGTGGTGACATGGGTACAGCCCTAGCGGTATCCATTTAGACTCTTATCGTTAGTTTATGGCGAGTAGTGAGTTTATGGCGCGGCCTGCGCCGCAGATTGTGCTTTGGCTTCAGCTGCCGCTTTTGAGTCAGCCAATGGCGGGATAGGAATATCCTGACGAATCTGCTTGGAGAACTCGCGGCTATTGACTACGCTGCTGCCTGCTAAATTATCAAAACCACGCACTTTTGGATTGATATGAGTGCGCTCGTACCAAGTCTCCATCGACCAATTCTGCGCGCCGCTGTTGGGCTTGGCGTCGAGCATACCGACATCGTATAGATAGTTTGGCAGCCACCCAGAGACCCAAATCCGATAATCCCATGGCAAACGCTCGCCACTGACGATACGCGCCATATAAAAAATAATATTGGTACAGTTGCTAATCAATGTGTTGTACCAAGTGGGTTTAGCGTTCAAATCATCAGCCGCCGTTAGATAAGATTCAAATAGTGACCTCACTTCATGCTGTTGCAAATTGCTGATAGGAAACAGATACACCTGCTCGCCGCGCGCATTACTGCGCGTATAGATAATATCACGCTCCTCGCTAGCAATCAGGCTAAGCTCATAACGCCGAAAAAACCCAGCCAGCGCCGAAAAAGACTCGCCTGCTTCTTTACGAATCTCAAATGAGAAGGCAAGCGGTCTGTCATCCTCAAAGCGAAAGCTGACCAAGGTATGAGCAATCAGTGGCCCCATCCAGTATGAGTTGGTGACATCGACACCCGAGAGTTTGGACATATCAATGGTGCGGGTGTCCCAGCGTTCGGTGGCGTCTGTATCGGTATGCCAGTCAAAATTGCGTACATTTTTGAGGGTGATTATATTAGGGTTGCTCGCGTCTCGCTCATAGGAGACTTGCTGGCTGACCTCTGCCATCCAGTCGCGCTGCTGTTTGGCTTCGATAGAAAAAAACCAGCCAACCCCGAGGCACCAAGTCGCAGCGTACATACCCATAAGCCAAGCACTGGCCGGTTTTTTTGTGATGGTTTGGTGCTTGAATGAGTGCTGGTAACGGCTACGTAGCAAGGCTGCCAGCAGGCAAACGATGACGATGGCCGCAAGCCAAGTGACGAGCGAGCGCACGCCAAACTGATACCAAATCGCTAATAGCAACCACAGCGCCGATAATAACAGCGCGGTGATGATAAACAACTGTACAAGATAGTAGCGCCATGTCTTTTTTTTAGGGTTTGTGGCGTCCGTCATTGTTTGGCCGTGACTGCTTGTACCATGAGAGCGCGGCAGGCTAGTTGGACATAATCGGCGTAAACGAGAAAAAAACGAGCGTAAGGACATGGCGTTTATTATTGATAAATAAAGGCTTTGACCATAGCAAAGTTTATAACACACTGACAATACAATTTGCGTGAATTTATCGTTGAATGTCGGTGAGCCATGCGATAAAGTGAAGCTAATTTAGGCTGGTCTATTTATAGGTATTATTTGGCCGTGGTTGTGATGGCCTAATCATAAAACGGCTGTTTTATTTGTTATTTCTATCCCCATCTAGGTTTTTTGCTGTTCTCATTGTTATTAACTAAAGAGGTTAAACCACATCATCATGTCTGACGACACTCCCAGCCCGAGTAGTTGGTCGATGCGCGGCTTAAAACGCTGGCTATCGACCGCCCCCGAAACCCGTGATGAATTGATTCGTTTGGTACAGGACTCTCGTCAGTTTTTAGAGCCTGATACTGTCGATATGTTAGAAGGCGTGCTCGATCTGCCTGCCACTCAAGTCCGCGAGATTATGACGCCACGCCCGCAAGTGATCGGCCTGCACGAAAGCGCAAGTCTGGCTGAGGTGATGGATATCATCCTCGACACCACCCACTCGCGTTACCCAGTATTTGATAGCCAAGACGATGATGCGGTCATCGGTATCTTGCTTGCCAAAGACTTGATTCCTATCTTAGTGCACATGGTGCGCGACCAAGAAGACAAAATCGACAGCAAGCGCCTCAGAGATCTGGTGCGGCAGCCGCTATATATCAGCGAAACGGCGCGCTCAGATACGCTGCTGCGCTCACTGCAGCGCACCCAAGTGCACATGGCAATCGTCGTCGATGAGTTTGGCAACTTTGCAGGGGTGGTCACCATGGAGGATTTACTCGAGGAGATCGTCGGCGATATCGTCGATGAGCATGATGACTTTGATGAAGACAGTGATATCAATAATATTATCGCTGATCCTGATAAGCCACATACTTGGCGTGTACAGGCCTCGACGGTCATCGAAGACTGTAATGATGAGCTTGGCACTCATTTTGATGATACCGATGTCGATACCATGGGCGGTCTTGTCATGCAGGCGCTCGGCTATGTGGGCGACTTAGAAGGCGAGAGCGTAATGATAGATGACTGGAAAATCACCATTACCGATGTCGAAGGGCGTTTTATTCATAGTTTAGAGCTGACCAATATGAACGCCGATCAGCAGGTATTGATTGGCAGTCATTGATCGATGATGAGCCGCTTCATCGGTATATAGTCAGTTTATAATAAAATGGCTATAAAGTGAGACGTGCTCCTCGGAGGCTTTTGACAGCACCGCTGCACCGCCTCATACCAGTCTATAGATAAAAAAACACGATTGCGGTCGTGTTTTTTTGTGTCTTGCCGTGGGCTTTTGCTACGCAACTTTACCCATTAATTGCTGTAGACTGGTATCATGGGCGGGTTTATTTACTGAGTCTTTACTGAACGCTTATCGAGCTTGGTCTTTGTCTGAGCTTGGTTTTTTATCTTTTTATTTAAGCGTCGCTAAGTGAATGCTTACTATTTTAAAAATATGGTTCTGGATAACTGCTATGCGCCTGTCTACTCATGATTTGCAAAAACGTCTCAATGCCGATAAGCCAAAGGGCTTACCCGTGGCACCGACAGTATTGATTGCGTGGTTGGCAGGGGCCGTGTTTATCTTTGCACTTGCGCCTTATAACATCTGGCCGCTAGCACTGCTATCGCCTGCGATATTGTACGCCTTATTGATGCCACAGATGAGCGGCAAACGGGCGTTTTTGATCGGTCAAGCTTACGGTACAGGCTTGTGGTGCGTGGGGGCGTTTTGGCTCTACACCTCTATTCATGTGTACGGCGATACGCCAGCGTGGCTTGCTTTGATTATGATTGCGCTGATGGGTCTGGGCATGGGCTTGTTCCATGGCTTTTTGGGGCTGGTGTTTAATAAGATGGTCGGCAAGCAGCCACTGTCTTTTGCCGCGCTTTGGGTGCTGCAAGAGTGGATGAAGACGTGGTTATTTACTGGCTTTCCTTGGTTGTTTGTCGGTTACGCCTTTACAGAGCAGTATTGGCTATCGTCACTTGCGCCAGTGGCGGGTGTGTTTGCAGTGTCTTTTGTGGCGGTATTATTGGCAGCCAGTTTAGTCGAGCTACTGCGTCGCCGCGCAGGCTATATGGTGGCTTCGATTGCCCTGCTAGCGCTCAGCACACTATTGTGGCTACTAAATCCGCAGTGGACCAAACCCAAAGGCACCCCTGATGTGTCGGTGTCATTGATTCAGGGTAATATTCCGCAAGATTTAAAATGGCTGACCGAGTATCAAATAGAGACGCTCAAGATTTATGCCACGTTGACCCGCAGTGAGTGGGGGCGTGATATTATTTTGTGGCCTGAGTCGTCGATTCCGATGTTTCAGACCGATGCGATCGGCTTTATCAATGAGATGGTCAAAATGGCCAAAGCCACCAATACCACGTGGGTGACCGGCATTCCTTATAAGGATGAAGCGGCATTTGATGAAGCTCAGGATAAGTATCCGCCATTTTATAACAGTGTGATTGCGCTGGGTGCAGAGGCAGAGGGACTGTACAAAAAACAGCGCTTGGTGCCATTTGGTGAGTATATTCCATTTGAAGGGCTGCTCGATATTTTGCCAAACCTTGCAGGTAGTCAAGAGATTATGAGCTATAGTCGCGGCAGTGAGGCGCAGTCGCCGCTACAGGTGCGTGGGCACAATTTGGGTGCTGCCATCTGCTATGAAGTGGCCTATCCTGATACCACGCGCAAAAACGCCATCGGTACAGACTTTTTATTGACCATCTCAAACGATGCGTGGTTTGGCACCTCGGCAGGCCCGCTACAACATCTACAGATGGTACAAATGCGCGCGCTCGAAAATGGCCGCTGGTTTATGCGTGCGACCAACACCGGTGTCACCGCCATCATCGATCACAAAGGCCGTATCGTTGAGCGCGCCCCGCAGTTTGAGCGCACCGTATTGCGCGGTGATGTACAAGCGCGGACAGGCAACACGCCGTTTATGCGTGTTGGTCATTATCCTGTCTTGTTTGTGGTGGCGCTGCTGCTGTTATTGAGTTATCTGGGCAAACGGGCAACGACAAGAGCGCGCTTGGGTAAGTAGTTTTGCTGTTGCTCCGTCGTCGATGCGCCATTTAAAGCAAATAATAACGCTAAGGTGCTCAAGTCATGAAAAAAACTGCCCATAATAAATCCTTTAAATACTTAAGGGTTTTAACAAATCGCTATAAATTGCGATATAATGGGTCAATATTTCAAATATTTTGTGCAAGGTGGATAAGATATGTCAGAAGGTATCGTCAATAACAACCCAAAAAAAGAGCTGTTATATGCTCTAGTCGGCACAGCCTTGTTTTTAGGTATTGTCTTACTTATCGGTATTTCTGGATTTTTGCGTCCAGCGGGCGAGCATATCACTGCTGAGACGACCGAAGCTGTAGTCGCCGCTGATGAAGCAGCGACCGCGCCAGTAGCGGCGGCCAGTGCAGAGGCTAAGGACGATGCAGCCCCAGCGGAAACAGCAGAAGCGGCCGAACCTACGCCAGCGACAGATGCGACTGTGATGCCAGCGGATGCAGATAGTGCCGTGGTAGCAGCAGAAGCAGGCACCGCCACTGCCGCTGGTACGGTCAACCAAGCGGCGGTTGCCGATGCTGATTTGACCGCAGAGCAAGCGGATGGCGACGTGGAAGCGGGTGAAACTGCCGCACAATAAGGTGTTCTTGCTTAGATACGGGCTGTTTTTTTCTCATTATGACAGGATCGTTATCTTGTCATAGTGACTGATATTTGTCTTTTGGCAATGCCACAAATACTCGCTCTCAGCTAATGAGGGCGATTTTTTTTGTGAGCCACTGTGTAATTATTGACCAATTAATTCTTTACTTGCCGATAGACAGGTGAAACAATATTGCTCCTATATGACCGCTTATCTGAATAAATAGGGGTTTGGTCATTGTTAAAGTGGTCTTTAAAGGAATAATCTTATGAGCAAAGAAGCAAGTTCAGGGGTGAGTGCCGCTGAATTAGAATCGCTAGAAAACGGTTTTATGGGGCATCCAAAGCCGCTGCGTCCGCTATTTTTTACGGAGATGTGGGAGCGGTTTTCTTATTATAGTATTCGCCCGCTATTGGTGTTGTTTATGGTGGCGACGGTAGGCAGTGGTGGTTTTGGGTTTGATGAAGTCACCGCTTCTGCTATCTATGGTATCTTTGCTGGCTCATTATATTTGGCAGCCGTCCCTGGCGGCTGGCTGGCAGACAACTGGCTCGGACAAGAGCGCGCGCTGTGGTGGGGCAGTATCATTATTGCCCTTGGTCACTTATGTATCGCGCTTTCGGCGATGTTTGGTATGACGCTGTTTTTTGTCGGTTTGATTTGTATTGTTTTGGGCTCAGGGTTATTTAAGACCTGTATCTCGGTGATGGTCGGGGCGCTGTATACCAAAGGTGATGTACGCCGCGATAGTGGTTTTACCTTGTTTTATATGGGTATCAATATCGGCGCGTTATTGGCCGCGCTGATCGTTGGGATATTTAAAGAAAAGGGCATGTGGCATGTCGGCTTTGGGGTCGGTGGTTTGGGGATGCTCATCTCGCTACTTATCTATCGTTTTTCTGCCCAAAAAACATTGACCCATTATGCCAAAGCCAAAGGCATCAGTGCTGAGTGGGAGCGCTCTAACGACCGCTATCATAATGTCGGACGCTGGGTCGCAGGATTTGTGGCATTATTGGTGGCTGTGATTGTGCTGGTCGCCACCGGTATCATGCCGTTTGAGGCAAGCATGGTCGCAGAGTATATGACCTATATCATCGCTGCCGTGGTGATTGGCTATTTTGCCGTGATGTTTGTCTCACCGCGCCTTGATAAAACCGATAAGCTGCGTTTATTGATTTGCTTTATTTTGATTATCGGCTCGACGCTGTTTTGGTCAAGCTTTGAGCAGCAGCCGACCTCATTTAACTTATTTGCTGATCGCTATACCGACCTTAATGTCTTAGGGTTTGAGATACCAAGTATTTGGTTTCAGTCGCTAAACCCGCTGTTTATTTTATTACTCGCTCCTATTGTCAGTATTCTTTGGGTCAAGCTGGGTAATAGAGGTATCGAGCCAAACAGTATGGTCAAGTTTGCGCTTGGTATGTTGATTACTGCGGCAGGTTTTGGCTTGATGATTATTGCCTCAAAAAACATTTTGACCAATGAGACTGGCCTAGCATCCCCTTTATGGCTGGTCGGTAGCTTGTTGCTGTTGACGCTTGGTGAGCTGGCACTGAGTCCAGTAGGATTGTCATCGATGACCAAACTTGCGCCAAAAGGTATGCAAGGTCAGATGATGGGGCTGTTCTTTGCTTCTGTCGCCATGGGTAACTTGGTTGCCGCGTTTTTCGGTGGACATGTCTCAGCGGACAAGATTGAAGGGTTGCCAACGCTATTTACGACCATGACCGTCTTTTTGGTAGTGACGGCGGTTATCTTGTTGCTATTGGCCAAGCCCATCAGCACCATGCTCAAAAACAGCGAACAGGCTGATCATGTTAGCTAAACGACACCCAAAAAGTTAGCGGATGCGTTTGAGTAAATGGTCAGGATAGCCAAGTACTAATTTTGTGCATCAATAAATAGGCTGATGATGAGACGTGTTACCATGGTTGGTAGCACGTCTTATCGTTTTTATCCGTGACCAATCTTGCTCAAGCCATGACATATTTTTGTTCAAGCATTTTTTTATTCCAGCATTGAAAGCTTGTTATCTGCCCAAACATCTTAATAATATCTGGCTATTTATCACTTCTGCATGGTCAGTATTTGCATCAATGGCTATTGACCATTCAATACGATTCAATGCGCGCTTACTCATTTACCCGCGCCAATAAGACGACTATCCATAGTCGCCGCGTCGTCGTATTTTTTAATACAACCTCGCTTGCCCACTGTCTTCAAAACCAATAAGGAAAATTTTAATGAATAAACAACACATTCATGATCGTATTGCAAGTTTACGGGAGCGCATGGCCGCCCAAGATCTAACGGCCATCATCGTACCGTCAGCGGATCCGCATTTATCAGAGTATCTACCAGAGTATTGGCAGGCGCGTTTGTGGTTGTCAGGGTTTACAGGCTCTGTCGGTACTCTAGTGGTCACCGCCGATTTTGCGGGTCTGTGGACGGACAGCCGCTATTGGGTACATGCCGCCGCCCAGCTGGAGGGTACAGGTATCAGCTTAGAAAAACTGGCACCAGCTCAGCCAAACCATATCGATTGGTTGGCGACGCATTTAGCAGAAGGCGATAATGTGGCGGTCGATGGTAATGTGTTGTCTATCGCTGAGCAAGATAAATTACTAGACGCTTTTGATGCCAACGATATTACCTTAATTACTGAGCGTGATGTACTGACCGAGATATGGGCAGATCGTCCAGCGCTGCCATCAGCAAAGTTATATCAGCATGATGCACAGTTTGTGGCGCAGTCTGCGACCGACAAGCTTGCTGCGGTACGCTCAGGGATGCAGGAGGCTGGCGCGACTCATCATCTGCTTTCAAGCTTAGATGATATTGCATGGTTGACCAATCTGCGCGGCAGCGATGTCGATTATAATCCCGTGTTTTTGGCGCATATGCTCATCAGTGCAGACAGTGCGACATTATTTGTCGATAACAGCAAAGTCAGCAGCGATATCGCAAAAGCCTTAGAGGACAGCGGTATCGCGCTTGCTGATTATGATGCAGTACAAGACGCCTTGAGTGCGTTGACGCCAGAGGATTTATTGTTATTAGATCCAAGTAAAGTCGCAGTGGGTACGCTATCAAAGATGGCCGATGATGTGGGCTTTATCGAGCAAATCGCTCCCAGCACGTTACTCAAATCTGTCAAGTCTGACGCCGATATCGAGCATGTCCGTGAAGCCATGCGCCAAGATGGTGCGGCCTTGTGTGAGTTTTTTGCCACGTTTGAGCAGCGTTTAGCAAACGGCGAGCGTCTGAGTGAGCTGGACGTTGATAGTATGCTGATTGAGGTGCGTAGTCAGCAGCCACATTATGTATCGCCAAGCTTTCCAACGATTGCAGGCTTTAATGAAAACGGTGCATTGCCGCATTACCGTGCGACGCCAGAAAAATTCAGCTACCTTGATGTCGCTGAGGGTGAGGGTGGATTGTTGCTGATCGACTCAGGGGCGCAGTACCAAAACGGCACCACCGATATCACTCGCGTGGTCGGTATTGGCCAAGTCAGCGATGAACACAAACGCGACTTTACCACAGTACTAAAAGCCCATATTGCTTTAGCGCGTGCAAGCTTCCCTGATGGTATCGCCTCACCACTCATTGATGCGATCTGCCGTGCGCCATTGTGGCAAGCACAGATGGACTACGGTCATGGTACAGGGCATGGCGTCGGTTACTTCCTAAACGTCCATGAAGGCCCGCAAGTCATTGCTTATAGTGCCAGTACGCCAAAAGAGCGCGCCATGAAAGCAGGTATGATCTCCAGTAACGAGCCGGGTCTATACCGCGAAGGTAAATGGGGCATTCGTATCGAAAACTTGGTGGTCAACACCCCAGTTGCGAACCCTACCGAGAGTGAATTTGGTGAATTTTTACACTTCGAAACCGTCACTTATTGCCCAATTGATACCCGTTTGCTTGATAAATCATTGCTTAATCAAGTAGAGATCGAGTGGCTAAACGACTACCATCGTCAAGTTTATGCTGAGCTAAAAGATCGCGTTGCTGGTGCAGCGCTTGATTGGCTGACTGAGCGTACTCAATCGATTTAATCGAAAGCCTTAGGGCGTGTCTTTATTTCTGAAATGAGCACACGCTAGGGCGTGTCTTTATTTCTGAAATGAGCACACGCTAGGGCGTGTCTTCAATTCACTCGATAGTTATCTAAATGGGCTAAAAATGGCTAAATCTAGCCAAACGGTGTCAAATAGCTGGTCAATATCCCGATATTAACGGCGCTATTTTCCTTGTTTAACTGCAATTTATCTCATTTTTATCACCATTTTTTGAAATGAAGACACGCCCTAGTAGACGCCCAATAAATAAGCCCCGTAAATGTTTACGGGGCTTATTTGTTGAAATTATCAGCCGATATCTATAGTTTTTGGCTGTCTTTATTGGGCATATAACCAACATTCAATATCCAATACCCAAACCACTATAAAACCAAGCCAGTAACACGCTGGCATAGCCGTGCTCTTTTTATTGAGGGTTAACGATAGGCTGATCTAAAGCCTCTGTCTCACCCAATTGCTGTGCCACCTCAGCATGGAGCCATGATTTGAGGTTTTCTGATATCAGCATCATCTGTTCACTGAGATAGTCATCGATCTGCATCTCAAGCTCACGGATGAGCGCTAGATGCGCGGCGCTAGATGGCTCCTCTTTTAGTGTCAGCTTGATGGCTGTACTGGCCTTATCTTTGATGGCTTTGACCGCTTTGTTGACATTGGCATCATGGTTTTTATCATGAGTGGTTTGCTGATCAGCCGTTTGCGCTTCCTCACCGCTGCGTTCAGGGGCACGGACGGTCTGCGGCTGGCCGCTGGTGGTAGCGTCTTTATTACTTTGTGTTTTTGCTATGCCAGCTTGTGCTGTGTCAGTTTTACTATCGGTGTCAGGCGCGTCTGATTTGGTGCTTTGGTGGGGCTCTTGACGGGCGGCTGGATGGGTACTATTTTCTTTATCATCAGTTGCTGCTGGCTTATGCGGTGGTTGTTTTTGTGCGGCTTGTGCTTTTGAGGCTATTTCTTCTTGTCGCTTTGCGTCCTCTGCTGCTTTTATTTTTTCTTGTTTTGCTTTGGCATCCGCTTGCGCTTGCTTATCGGCGATGGCTTTTGCAATGGCCTGCTCGGCATCGTGGTTGTCGTAGAGCTCATCGACATGAGTGTCTAGATCAGGCGTGCTAAATACAAAGCTTTCAAACGGCGTCTGGGTCTGTAGCAGGGTGATGATGTCTTTTAGCTCTTGGGTGATGGCGGCGCGTACAGGCTCAGGAGCACACGTCCAGCGCTGATAAAACTGATGAGAAAATGAGTAGCTTGACATGGTATCTTCCATAAATGTACAAAAATTACCCCTTATCATACGCAAGTACGATAAGGGGCTGCAAGTGCACAAACGTAGCAAATCTGACACCAAAGTTACAACGCGCCGTATTAGACGGTCGTATTTAGGCGGTGATAGGCCAGCGGGCAAATATCAAAGAGCCATTGGTACCGCCAAAGCCAAAGCTGTTGGACACGGCATATTGTAAATTTTCCACTTTTCGGGATTGGTGCGCGACATAATCGAGGTTACAGTTGTCCTCGACATTGTCTAGGTTGATGGTGGGCGGTACATGCTGTTGCTGCAGCGCGCGAACGGTAAAGATGGCCTCAATACCTCCAGCTGCGCCCAGTAGATGCCCTGTCATTGATTTGGTTGAGCTGACCAAGATGCTGTCTTTGACAGGCGCAAAGACGGTTTCGATAGCGATGGACTCCGCGACATCGCCGGCGGGGGTGCTGGTGCCATGAGCATTGACATAGCCCACTGCGTCAGGCTCGATGCCCGCGTCATTGAGTGCGTTTTTCATTGCGCGAGCGGCACCGCTACCGTCTTCTGGGGGCGCGGTGATATGGCTGGCATCGTCGCTCATGCCAAAACCGACCAGCTCGGCCAATATCGTAGCGCCGCGCGTTTTGGCGTGGGCGAGGCTTTCGAGTACCACCACCCCTGCGCCATCGCCGAGCACAAAGCCATCACGGTCTTTATCAAATGGCCGTGAGGCTTTGGTTGGTTCGTCATTGCGTGTAGAGAGCGCATGCATCGCCCCAAACCCTGCCATGCCAAGTGGACTTGAGCCTTTTTCGCTACCTCCAGCGAGCATCACATCCGCATCGCCATAAGCGATCAAGCGTGCCGCGAGTCCCATCGCATGCGTGGCAGTGGTACACGCAGTCGAAGTGGCGAGGTTTGGGCCTTTTAGGGTATGTTTGATCGCAACCAATCCTGCGGCCATATTGACGATCGAGCCTGGAATAATAAAGGGCGATACTCTCCCAGCGCCTTTTTCGCGTAGGGTGTCGCGGCTGTTTTCGATGGTCTGAATACCACCGATGCCTGAGCCTAAGATGATACCAAATCGCTCAGCGTCGACGCCTTGTACCGGCGCATCGGCCGCGCTCACCTCATCGATGAACCCCGCATCCTTTAACGCCATGGCTGAGGCCGCCACACCATAATGCATAAACTCATCATAGCGGCGCGCATCTTTGGCGTTCATGTATTGTTTGGCATCGAAGTCTTTAATCACCCCAGCGATTTGCGCACGGTAATCAGTGGCATCAAAATGGCTGATAGGGGTAATACCACTCTCGCCATTGATGAGCTTGGCCCATGAGCTATCGACATCGAGGCCAAGTGGCGTGATAGCGCCCATACCCGTGACCACGACACGCATCTCATCTGGGCGCTGGTAATGCGGCGGCTTTTGGCGCGGTGTTTGCTGGGTAGTGCCAGCATTAGAAGGGGCGGCTTGCGTGTTCGGTGAACTGCTATGTTGGCTCATGCGATATATCCTGTACGTGCGATCCTAAAAAGAAGGTATTTTAACCGTCATTATAAAACACATAAGTGTACGTATGTAAACTAAAATTTGACCGACTAGGCAAAACATACCTGACCCAATACCACGCCCTTTTTGGCGCCTGTTACCGCAGGTAGATTGCCGGTTTCGCCCATCAAGGTTTGCCGCGCCAGCCAAGCAAAGGCAACGGCTTCGACCCAAGCTGGATGCAGTCCTAAGCTTGCGGTCGTGGTGACATGACAATGGGGCAGGTGTGCTTGTAGCCGCGTCATCAGGTAGTCATTTAGCGCGCCGCCGCCACAGACATACACCGCGCTGTTTTTATGAGACTGTACAAACAGATGAATCTGCGCGCCGGCGCTAATGGCGGTCAGCTCGGTTAAGGTCGCTTGTACATCAGCGGATGAGTAACGAATATGCGCCGATGCTTGATCAAACCTTTGTAGCTCCTCTTGTAGCCACTCTAGGTTGAACTCCTCACGCCCTGTGCTCTTAGGATAAGATCTGGCAAAAAACGGATGCTCTAGCAGCTGATTTAGGAGTGGCTCTATTACTTGGCCAGACTGAGCCCAAGCACCGCCTGCGTCATAGTCATTGTCGGTATGCAGCGCGGTCCACGCATCAAGTAATAAGTTGGCAGGGCCAGTGTCATAGCCAACGACATGGCTATGAGTATCAGGAGTATCACTATCAGTATAATCATTGGCAGCATGATCGTTGTCAGCATGATTACTGGCGGGCAAGACGGTAATATTGGCAATACCGCCTAAGTTTAATAACACGCGCGTACTATCAGGATCAGCAAATAATGCCTGATGAAACGCTGGCACCAAGGGCGCGCCTTGCCCGCCAACTGCCATATCACGGCGACGAAAGTCGCTGATCACACTGATGCCCGTACGCTCAGCGATGATATTGGCATCGACCAATTGCAGGCTAAAACCCATTTGTGGGCGATGGCGTACCGTCTGGCCATGACAGCCAATCGCCAATACCGACTCGCTATCGGTATTTGACTGCTGCAATAAATTATTGACCACCTCGCTGGCAAACTCGCCATAGGTTTTGCTTGCCCAGCCAAACCAGTCCAGCTCGCTATTTGGCTGGTTGTTTGGCTCACCAGCGCTCGGCGTCAATGCTTGAATACCATTAGGCTGACACAGAGCGAGCAGCACTTCGCGCAGGCGCGGCGGGAAGTCTTGGCTATAAGTGGCTAAAAGCTGCATCGGCTGCTCTTCATGACTCATGTCGGCGGCAAACTGACAAAGCACCGCGTCCATCCCATCCAAGCTGGTGCCAGACATCATGCCGATATATAGACCGTCATCAAAGCTTTCAAACACCGTTTGCTCTAACGCATCAGTGAGCGATGCATAATGGGCATTTTCGTCAGCTGCTAAAGGGTCAGCTGCTAAAATCTGATTACTTTCTGGATCATTCGTGGTCTGGACAGGGTTGGCCATGGCAATTTACCTTAAAAAACGCTAGTATATCCCTCAAATTCTAACATCTTTTACTGGCTACGAAACGCCAATCCCGTTTGCAAAAATAGAGTAGCAAGAAAAACAAGTGCAGGTACTAATATAGAGCAGATGCTATATCTAGTAGACTAAACGAATTTGACGCTGCTAATCGTATTTTGGCACTCGGGAGCATTCGCCCAAACGCGTTACCCTTTTAATAAAGACAATAAAGAGAGCATCATGACCACTCAAACCCACACTCTAGAAGAACAACTGGCCCTGATTCAGCGCGGTACGCAAGAAATCCTTTCAGAAGAGGACTTGGTTGCCAAGCTAAAACTGGGTCGTCCGCTGCGTATCAAAGCCGGTTTTGATCCTACCGCGCCTGACCTGCATTTGGGGCATACGGTATTGATTAATAAACTCAAGCATTTCCAAGACTTGGGTCATGAGATTTATTTTCTCATCGGGGATTATACCGCCAAGATTGGTGACCCCTCTGGTAAAAACACCACGCGTCCGCCGCTCAGTGATGAGCAAATCAAAATCAACGCCCAGACCTATGCTGAGCAAGTCTTTAAGATTTTGGATAAAGAAAAAACCAAGATTGTCTTTAACTCTGAGTGGTTTAACGACATGTCGGCGGGGGACATGATTCAGCTATCAAGCCAGTTGACAGTCTCGCGTATGCTAGAGCGTGATGATTTTTCCAAACGCTACGCGGCGCAAACGCCGATTGCCATCCATGAGTTTTTGTACCCATTGGTGCAAGGCTATGACTCAATCGCGCTCAAAGCCGACGTCGAGCTGGGCGGTACCGACCAAACCTTTAATATCCTAATGGGTCGCACCCTGCAAGGTCGCTATGGTCAAGAGCCGCAAGTGTGTATCACGGTGCCGATTTTAGAAGGGCTAGACGGCGTCAATAAAATGTCAAAATCTCTTGGCAACTACGTCGGTATCTATGATGCCCCAGGTACCATGTACCAAAAACTGCTGTCGATGCCAGATACCTTAATCCGCCGCTACTTTGAGTTTTTAAGCTTTAAGCCGATGGAAGAAGTCGAAGCATTGATGACAGAGATGGAAAACGGTCGCAATCCACAAGAGATCAAACGTATCCTTGCTGAAGAGCTGATCGAGCGCTTCCATGATGCCGACGCTGCTGCTAATGCGCACAAGTCAGCGGGCAACGTACTTGCTGATGGCGAGCTGCCAGTTGACCTGCCAGAGGTGACGTTGGAGTTAGAAGGCGCGGATGCGTTATTTATCACGCAAATATTGAACCAAGCAGCCCTTGCCAAAAACAACTCAGCAGCCAAAGACATGGTCAAACGCGGCGCAGTAAAAGTAGATGGCGAAGTGGTCGATGCAGGCTTTAGCTTAACCTCAGGTCAGACAGTGGTTATCCAAGCGGGCAAAAAAGCCTATGCAAAAGTGACGGTGGCCTAATATAGTAGATTCAATTTAAAAATGTTATAGCGCTACTGGTATAAATTTTCCTTGCGTGCTGTATACACAGAGGCTGCGCAACATTCATCCCAGTAGCGCTTTGGAAATTATGACAGTTTTGTTTTCAACTGACTATAAGTGGCTGGAAACAAGTCACTGAAAACAAGGCACTGGGATAAACTATTGATATTTAAAACAAGGTCGACATGATGGTCGGCCTTATTTTTTTGTTAAGATAGTTTGGCGACATACTAGGACATGCAGATGACAGACAATAAAATCCCTCAAGGCATCTACCGTCATTATAAAGGCAATCTCTACCAAGTCTTGCATACGGCGCAGCATTCAGAAACCGAAGAGCTACTAGTGATTTATCGTTGTCTGTACGGTGAGTATGGCGTGTGGGTACGACCATTAGCGATGTTTACTGAAACTGTTGAAGTTGATGGTAAGGAAGTAGCTAGATTTGAGCTGATGAAAGCGTTAGCTGATTAGTTCGAAATAGAAAGGCTGAATAGAAGCTCTTGAGTAGAAGCTTAAGAGACGCTGTCGTGGGCTGGGTTTTTGACCCAGATTTTTACCATATCGCCTATAGCTCATTTTCCAAAAATCCCTTCAATGCTTTATAAAAGCCAATCGGCTCATCCATCGGTACCGCATGACCAGAGTGCGGCAATATGATTTCTGTGGCGTTGGGTAGCATCTGCGTCACCTGCTGCTGCCACTTAGCGTCATAGAGCTGTGAGCGACCGCCGATTAAGTTCACGACTGGAATGGTGACTTTTTCTATCACCGCCCGAAAATCGTACTCCAGATTTAAGTATGCTTGCAAACAGCACATCTTATGCTGCCAAATGCGGTGATCATAGAGAGCAAGCTTAGGATCGTTCTTATAAGTCATCGCTTGTATAAACGCTTTTGAGCGTCTGCGGTTGACGGATAGTAAGGAAAACTGTCGCTCGACATCAGTGACGCGGCGCTTGAGCGCAAAGGGCAGGTGGGTAAAACTCTCGAGCTGAATATACGGCAGCGTCATATTCACCACCTCATGAAAGACTGCAAACACCTCGCGCTGCCGCGTACCAAACAAACCGCCTTGCCAGTCAGGCTGGTTATGAATCGCAGGGCTTTGGTCGATGTTTAAATAACGACTGACTCTTGCGCTGCCATAACGCGAAAAATACGCCCACATCACTTGTGCACCCATCGAGATGGCGGCGACGGGCAATGCGTCTATGTTGCGTGCCAAACAAATTTGCTCAATGACGACATGGAGATCATCGGCGTATTGCCGCAAAAAATCAAACTCACTCAGCTCGATATCCTTTGCGGCACCAAACCCGCGTAAATGTGGCAGATAAAACGTATAGTGACCGAGCAAAGGCAGGATAAATGGCAAAAACTCACGTGCATCCATCCCGTACGCATGGAGCAGGAGCACCGGCTTGCCGTGGCCGATAACTGACATGGGTAGCAGCGTGCCTTTTGCCACCTCGATGTTTTTTGTATGCAGCTGATACTGATTGAACAAAGCAGGGCGCGGCACAGCAAATAGGTTGGTTTTCATCAGGTATGATACCTTGTTGCAGAGCAGGGCATCGCGCTGACGCAAACGTTTTGCCACTGATAAAACCCTGCTATATTAAAACAATTAAACTGACCATAGCATAAAAAATGCCTAGCGGTAATAGCGGCGAGCAGGTTAAGGGATGAGCGGCCGATCAATGATTATCAATGACATAAAGGGAGAGTGTGTGAGCAAATCGACGTTAGCCTTGCTTGATAGTAGTTTGTATCCACAGCGCTGGCAGCAGCAAACTTTTGCGACCCCGCAGGCGCTACTAGTTGCGATGCTAAGCGCAGAGAGCAGGCCTGATGCTCGGGATTTTACTCAACAGTTATTAGCCAATGAGGTGTATCAGGACTGGATTAATAGCAGTGTGTTTGGCCGCTATTTGCATCGGAACTTTACCGCTTTTTATCGGCAAAACGAGGACAGCTTTAATACCGATATGCCCGCATTATTTCGCCGTGAGCTGACGCGGCATGCGCAGTATTTACCGCTGGGGCAAGTGCTGTTTTTTGCAGGTGATATGCCAAAGCGGGTACGACAAACCAAGTTGCTAACCACCACGGTCAATCCTGCGACTGCTATCATCGATGCGCAGCCAAGTAGCCGTGCTGAGCAACCTGCACAGACGGTAGTCAATCAGCTAACTATAGTAGGCAAGCAAGTTATGGGCTTTCCGATACGCCATAATAAGCGTACCAGCGAGCGCACCCGTAATGAAGTGCTCATACTGGATTTTAGAGATTTGCGCTTGGTGAATGAAGAGGTAATCGAGACAAGCGAGATAAAAAAAAGCAATATAGCCGAGACTATATTGCTTCGTTATTATGAATTACGCTAACTACAATAATTACGGCTATTTTGACATCGCTTGAGCTTGCAGGCTTACTTTTTATAGTTAGTCTTTTATAGTCAGTCTTTAGCAATCGTCAAACCATTATAAGTTTGCGCCACTGGCATCACTTCCAAGCGATTGACATTGATATGGGCGGGCGATCCAATTAACCACAATAAAATATCGCCGATATCCTCACCGGTCATGGTTTTAAAGCCGTCATAGACTTTGGCCGCTTTCTTATCATCGCCATGATAGCGCACGTTCGAAAACTCAGTGCCCGCGACATTACCTGGTTCAAGATTGGTGACGCGCACCTGCGTACCGACTAAGTCCGCGCGCAGATTTAAGCTAAACTGTTTGACAAAGGCTTTGGTCGCGCCATAGACATTACCGCCAAAATATGGCCAACTGCCAGCGATAGAGCCGACATTGATGACATAACCGCTGTCGCGTGCCACCATCGCAGGTAGTACAGCGTGGGTCAGCGCCACCAGACCTTTGATATTGGTATCGAGCATACGCATCCAGTCATTGAGATCTGCCTCATGGGCAGGCTCAGTGCCGAGCGCTAGCCCAGCGTTATTTACCAAAACATCGATGTGCTGAAAGCCAGCCGGCAAGTCAGCAATGATTTGCGGGATAGACGCTGTATCACTGACATCCATGACCACCGGCAAAAACGCCTCGCCCAATGTAGCTGCCAGTGCATCAAGCTTATCGCGGCGTCTGGCACAACCGATCACTTGGTGACCGCCTGCGACCAAACGCTCTGCCAGCGCCTTACCAAACCCTGCACTTGCTCCTGTGATCAATACGTTCATGTTATGTCCTTATAAGTGATATCGTATGTGGCTTTTGTGATATGAATGGTGCGCTGTTTTGTGGCAGCTTGCGCTTATCTATTAAATAGCTGTTTACCAAAGATTTTATCGCCAGCATCGCCAAGACCTGGGATGATATAGCCGTGCTCATCTAAATGGCTGTCTAGCGCCGCTGTAAAGATGGTCACATCAGGATGTGCTTCGTTGACCAAACGCACCCCTTCAGGAGCCGCTACCAATACCAACGCCTTGATATTGGTACAGCCGTTTTTCTTTAGCATCTCAATGGTTGCGACCATCGAACCGCCTGTGGCTAGCATTGGATCAATGATTAGGGCAGGGCGCTTGTCCATGTGGCTGACGAACTTTTCAAAGAAAGGCACAGGCTGCAGAGTCTCTTCGTCACGTTGTAGACCGACGACCGAGATTTTAGCGGTTGGAATCAGGTCGAGTACACCATCTAGCATGCCAATGCCGGCACGTAAGATAGGTACGATGGTTGCCGTCTTACCGATGATTTGCTCACCTGTGATTTCACCACACCAGCCTTCCATTGGGAAGGTCTCAATTTCAAAATCACGGCTTGCTTCGTACGCCATCAAGCGCGCAAGCTCTTTGGTTAATGTACGAAATTTATAAGTGCTACAGTCTTTTTCGCGCATTAGGCTGAGTTTATGACGGACTAGCGGATGATCGATTACAGTAATTTTTAAGTCACTCATAAGTACTCTCTTGGTTTTGGCTTGGTTTTGGGTCTGATGCTTGCGCAGTCGCTGCGGTTGCCATTAGTATAAAAGATACAAACACTTACCACACGTTACCCCGCCTTTAGCGCATCCACAGTAAGCTTAGCCTGCCTAACAACCGCGCCTAGAGCTTTTATCTCTTGACAGCACGATTCTCTTTGACTACATAAATGGCGACATATATAGAGTTATCACAACATGCTTACCGCGCAAAATATTATCAACAAAGTTGAATTGTTATGGTAAGCGGCCACGTATTGAGCGCATCAATGAGGATGCTATGTTGTATTAAATCGACTATGTTTTACTATTATGGATGACTATATGACGTCAGGGTCGGTGAAGTAGTGTTTAGGCCTGCTATGATACCAAAAAAACCGCTTTTTTGATGAAGAATCTTATGACCAATCAACCAACTAGCAACCAGCACCCCATGTCTCATACAGAAATCGACGCAGCATTGTCAAAAGACGATGCTTTAGAAGTAGAAACCCATCCGTTTGCCCCAGTACTGCCTGCAAATGCCAATGTAATGATGATGGGCACGTTTCCACCGACCGCTGATAAATGGGCAATGCGTTTTCACTATCCAAACTTTTATAATGATATGTGGCGTATTTATGGCGGCGTGTTTTTTGACGATATTGATTACTTTAGAGTAGAGGGCGAAAAGCGTTTTGATCCTGAGCGTATTCGTGACTTTATGTTTGATCGCGGTATTGCCTCGTGCCCGACGGTGAAGCAAGCCATTCGTGAGACCGGAAATGCGTCGGACAAACACCTAACCGTCGTTACCCCAGTGGATTTAGATAATATCTTGCTGCAAGTACCAAAGGTTAAGACGCTCTTTACCACTGGCGGCAAAGCAACTGAGGTCTTGCTAAGCCTACTAGTGGAGCCACCCGCCAAATCCAAGCATCCGAAGACCAATCAAAGCATGCAGTATCCTTATCATTGGCAGCATCATGACAAAGACCCTGCCGTCAAAGAGCTGACCTTATATCGTCTGCCCTCCACCTCACGCGCTTATCCTTTGGCGCTAGACAAAAAAATCGCCGCCTATAAAGCTTTTTTTGAAAAAATGGGCAAGCTATAAAGGATGCATAAAGAAGCATAGATAGAATAACGTCGTCTGAGAACCAAGAGGGCTAAACGCTAAAGCAGAGTAATTGAGATTAAAGTAGAGAAATTGAGATTAGCGGTAAATTATTTCCCCTGTTAACTGTTTGATATATATCAAGTATCAATCATCATGCCAAATAATCTCTTAATTAATAAGTCTGGCCCCTTGACCCCCACCCAAATACGCGTATAATGCCACCCAGTCGAAAGGGAAGGCGGATCAGAAAGTGGTTTTCCACTGACTAACACATTAATAGCGCAGCTATTAAGTAATTATCTAGCCTACTAAATTAATTTAAAATAAGATAATTTATCTCTTGACAACTTATTTAAAACGTCTATAATACGCACCTCATCAGGACGAGCCAAGCATTACTAGGGTAAATTACATAGTAACAACGCAGCGAACCTTGAGAAACAAATTAAATAAAAAAGCTTGACAAACCAAATCGTTATGATATGATAGTCGGCTCGCTAATAACGATAAGCACATTGCTTGGTTATTAGATATAT
>NZ_NEXR01000009.1:0-165844 GCF_002810365.1 Psychrobacter sp. L7 | reverse complement strand
GGCAAGAACAGTGCTCAATGATAATACATGGGAACAACTCCAAAGTACCATGAAAGCTCATGGCTGTCATACTTGGAAAAACGACAGACAAGTCATGGAAGCCATATTGTGGAAACTTCGTACAGGAGCCCCATGGCGTGATATACCGAGTGAGCTATGTCCATGGAAAACCGCCTATAATCGATTTAACAGGTTGTCAAAAAAAGGCTTATGGGAGCAATTTTTTTTGACCTACGAGCAAGTATTGATGAAGAATGGGTATTCGCAGACGGAAGCTACATCCGCTGTCATCAGCATTCAAGCGGCGCCAGACGAGGAGAACTTCGAGCCACTGGAAAATCTCGAGGTGGAACAACCACCAAGATACATCTCGCCGTCGACTCGCATGGAAACCCGATTGATTTTAAAATCACTGGGGGTGACGTCCACGACAGCCAAGCGGTAGATGACATCATAGAGATGTTAACGGATGCGACCTACTTCATTGCTGATAAAGCTTATGATTCTGAAACCATTAGAAACAGGCTAAAGCAAGACAACATAAGCCCTGTCATCCCTAAAAGAAGAAATGCTAAACAACCAGATGTAGCGTTTGATCATTATTTATATAAGCTACGACACTTAGTTGAAAACACGTTTGCAAGGCTAAAGCAGTTCCGTAGTATTGCGACTCGATACGAGAAATTGGCTCGTAATTATAAGTCTATGCTGTATCTAGCTTGTACTATGATTCATTGCAAACTGAATTAGGGACACGCCCTAGTATGATCACTATCAAACTTAGGCTCACTTAGTCCAGCTTGTTTAAGTTTAGCTCTCATAGTGCGAATGCCACTTCCTTTAGTTTCTGCTAGCCTCAAATCATATAACACAGATGCTATTAGGGGATTGCGTGTTAACGAGCTAGAGCTGTCTAATGCGTCTAAGGGTTTTAGAGAGTAACCAGCATTTTGTAACTCTAATCGATTTTTGTATCGGTTAATTTGGGAAGGTTGATTTTCAGAATAGTCACGATGCATAACCATGTTTACTAAAGCTTCTCGAACAACCCTTTGCGGTAATAGAGGCTCATCAGATCTTTGCAGCTCGTTTTCATTTAAGCGAAAATGATTGGGCATATCATCCATAATCATTGCTTCAATGCGAGGTATCATTAAGATTAAGGGCTCACGAAAATCTTTTGTATAAATAAATCGCTCATCACTATCTTCAACCCATTGTGTTCCTGCACTACGGATGTAGTCTACACGAGCCATAGGAAGATGACGACGAAGTGCTAATGAAGAGCCGAACAATAATAAGCCAGCAATATTAGGTTTGAATACTCCATTTTTTTCTTGAATCAAATTAAAAGAAAGAAGTAAATCAGTGTCACTATAATCCAGTTCAACTGCATCAGGCTGAACTTTAGCTCGCTGTCTTCGATAAAATGCAATCACATCGGGATCAATGTCCGACCAAGAAGCTTCTGGTAGAACTATATTTTCAAATGATTGACCAGTTTTAGAAGCAATAATGTCATAAAGATCTTCAATTTTAGCTTCATAATCACCATTGATGCCACGCCGCCATATACCAGTTTTAGTAAAGTTTTTGCTTTTTTTTCCACTACTTATAAAACCACAAGGCTTAGAAGCTGCATCAAGTTCGAAAACTTTGATTACAATAACTTTTTTATTTTCTAAGTCGAGAATGCCAGCGTCTATATGAATAGCTGTATTAAATTGATTGCGACAGTTATTTTGTAGGTCATTAAGAATTTTATCCACATCATCAACGCCGCTTACCCAGTGCTTCTCGTGGTTTTCATTTGGTTCTGAAACACCTAATAGTAAATATCCACAACTAATGTTAGGCTCATTAGCAAAGGAGCAGACAGTCTGCATTACTGAATCGCCAATACTGTTTGTGGCACGCTTGGCTTCAATATTTTGAATCTCAGATGAGTTGATTAGTTCGTGATAAACGCCTAACATTTCTTCTTTTAATAACATTGGATATCCATAAAATATAATGAGCTACTTTTTCTTAAAGAACGGACAAAAAATTATAAAATAACGTGCTGTATAGTAAAATGCTGTGGTTAAGGTATACAAAAAGACACTTTGCGAATAGGTAAATAGAGTTTATGCGCTAGTATAGCAAAAGGGAATGCCATACAGATAATATAACACTTGTGAATTAAGAGCATGTAGGCAGGTATCGACTAGAAGCGCAGACACTATCAAGCACAAGGGCAATACGGAAGCTTTCGATTGAAGCTAGAAATAAAAAGCGAATGCTTCAATAGTAAAAAAGACTTATATGATTTATTGCACAAAAGTATCAAAGTCTATCCAAGTAATAGATTTCGACATCTCCATAACTGTTTAATTTAGGAAAATCATGAAACTAGAAGATATAAAACGCTTAGAAGACCAACTTTGGGAAGCAGCAGATACCCTGAGAGCCAATACTGACCTTAAACCTAACGAATATGCTACGCCTGTCTTAGGTCTGATATTCTTGAAGTTCTCCGACAACAAATATGCGGCTTATGAAGAGGCGATCCAAGCTGAGTTTGAAGAGTTACAAGGCACTCGCCGTGCCAAAAATATTGAGGATATTGCTATAAAGCATTGTGGTTTCTATTTGCCACCTAAAGCACGCTACAAGTATCTATTAGAGCTACCAGAGTCAGCAGATTTGGCAACTGAAATTGCAACTGCTATGCAGTCTATAGAGGACTTCAAAAAGGATGATAAATTCGTCGATGTACTACCCAAAGATGAATATGCCGCGTTTAGTCGTTTAGACGAAGGTAAGAAAGCTTTAAAAGGTCTTCTAAGAAGCTTTTCTAATATCCCAACTGATGCCAGTGGTGACGTCTTTGGACGTATTTATGAGTATTTTTTAGGGAAGTTTGCGCTTTCAGAAGGTCAGAAAGGTGGTGAGTTCTTTACGCCTACCTCTGTTGTTAAACTGATGGTAGAGGTCATCGAGCCCTATCATGGGACGGTATATGACCCTGCTTGTGGATCAGGCGGTATGTTCGTTCAGTCACTTCATTTCGTTGAGGATCGTAACGAGCAGCTTAAAGCGCATGGCGAGCTAGAAGAAAAAGACAGTACAATAGATTTGAGCGTATATGGTCAAGAGAAGACCCGTGATACGGTCAAGCTCGCTAAGATGAACTTATTCGTCAACGGGCTTAGAGGAGAGATTAGGCAGGCCAACAGCTATTCAGAAGACCCTTTTGATGGCTATGAGAGTTTCGACTTCATTATGGCGAATCCACCGTTTAACGTCGATGACGTATCGGTTGCTACTGTCGAAGATGATAAACGTTTTAATACTTATGGCTTACCTCGAAAAAAGACTAAAAATAAAAAAACAGATGGTAAAGATGAAACAGTAACGAATGGGAACTATCTTTGGATCAGTTTATTTGCTACATCTTTGAAAAATCAAACAGAAGCTGAGGCACGTAACAGTGGTCGTGCTGCGCTAGTGATGCCAAACTCTGCCTCTGATGCTCGCAATGCAGAAGAAGATATTCGTAAGCAGATAATCAAGGATAATATTATATATGGCATGCTAACGTTACCATCAAATATGTTCTATACCGTGACGCTGCCAGCGACGCTATGGTTCTTTGATAAAAACAAAGATGATGACAACATACTATTCATCGATGCGCGTAATATCTTTAGACAGATCGATCGTACCCATCGTGACTTTACTGATGAGCATATTCAAAATATTGCCATGATAAGCAAGTTGCATAAAGGTCGTCGTCGCGAGTATGTCAGTTTAATAGACAGCTACTTCGGTCTTGGTATGCAGATACTGACAGAAACGGTATCTGACATCGAACCTGCTATTGAGCAACTCAAAGCAGTGGTAGCAGATGATAGAGCGCTAAAAGAAACTGTCGATATCCTAAATGACAATTGGCATGCGCTATCACCTTTGCAAGATAAGTATCAAGCTTATCTAGAAGCTCAGGATATGAGTCAGATCTCAAATGAGGATGTTGATGACTTAAATACCGAACAGATAGAGTTATTACAGTCGTTTAAACCATTCTTCAAGGCATTACAAGATAATAATAAGCAACTAGATAAAGGTATCAGAGAAAAGGAAAAAGCAAATAAAGCACAGGTCGCTAAAGCCCGTCAAGAGCTTAATGACGCAAAGAAATCTGATGACAAAAAGCTGATCAAAGAAAAAGATACGGCTCTGAAGACACTTACGGCTATAACCGCTGAAATAAAGGCTATAAAGGAGTTATTAGCGACCATACGTGATGATAGAAAACGAGCTGACTATTACTTCAATCATATAGAGTGGTTGCAACAGCGCTTCCCTAAAGCGCAGTATGAAGACGTTACAGGTCTGTGTAAGCTTGCTACACCTAAAGAGGTTAAAGAGCAGGATTATTCACTGAATGCAGGGCGCTACGTTGGCGTAGTGATAGAAGAAGATGGTCGTACTGAGGAAGAGTTTATTGAATATATGCAGGAGATGAATGAGGAACTATTAGCGCTTAATAAGCAGACAAAAGGACTAGAAGATATTATACAGTTGAATATTAAGGAGCTTATTAATGACTGATATATGGCAAGAAGGTATATTTGATAATTTAGTTCGTTTAAAAAGAGGATATGACTTACCAAATCAAAATATAGTTGAAGGTGTCTATCCAGTTGTTGCTAGCTCTTCAATAAAAGCTTATCACAATCAGAGTAAGGTTAAACCGCCTATAGTGGTGACAGGTCGTTCTGGAACTTTAGGCAAAGTACAGTACATTAATGAACCATGCTGGCCTCTAAATACGACTTTATATTCCAAGGACTTTCGCAGTAACTGTCCTCAATATGTATATTATTTTTTAGAACAAATGAACCTTGAAAACTATAATGCAGGTGCTGGAGTACCTACACTTAATCAAAATCATCTACAAAAATTAAAAATTAAAATACCACCCTTAACAGTTCAAAAAAAGTTAGCAGCCGTATTAACTACCTATGATGACTTAATAGATGTAAACAAAAAGCGCATTGCAATCTTAGAAAATATAGCTGAAGAGCTATACAAAGAATGGTTTGTACGCTTTCGCTTTCCTAATTGGCAAAATACTGAATTTAAAAAAGGAGTTCCATCTGACTGGACATTTTCAGAATTGAATGAGATTGTCGAAATTATAAAAGGAAAGTCTTATACCAGTGAAGAAATCCATGATGAAAAAGTTGAAGACAGTAGCTATTTCATTAACCTAAAAAGCTTTCATAAGTACGGTGGTTATAGAGATAGCGGACTCAAATATTATACTGGTAGGTATTCAGAAGCACAAAAGGTTTCACAGGGTAATATTGTAATGGCTGTGACTGATATGACACAGGATAGAGCAATTGTAGGTAGAGTAGCTAGGATACCAACACTCAATAACGAATTTGCAATTATATCTTTAGATACAGTCAAGATAATCTCTAAAATATATTCTGAAAACTTTATGTATTGCTACTTTAGTTACTCTAGCTTTTCAGAGACAGTAAAAGAGTTTGCTAATGGAGCTAATGTTCTACACTTAAGCCCAAAGCAAGTTCTTAAACAAATAGTATTGTTACCACCTGTAGAGCTTACAGAATCGTTTGATACTATCATTTCGCCAATACTCGATAAAGTAGAAGCGTTGACAGAAATAAATGCTCAACTTGAGCTGATAAAACAGCAGCTCCTACCTCGTCTAATATCAGGCAAGCTATCAGTTGCTGAGCTAGATATCCACTATCCACCATCTATGCAGACAATTAACGAAGCTGAAGAAAAATAAAAATATTCATAGGAATAGAAGTATGGCAAAAGTGACATATAACTTCATCAGTGAAGATAAAATTGAAAAAGCCTGTATTAAGTTTTTGCAGCAGCGCTATTCCTATCAGCATATTGATTGCACTACTATCAATTCCGAAGATCTCAACGATGGCTCAAATCGTACTGACAAGCGTGACGTTGTATTCAAAGAACGTTTAGTAGCTAAATGCATGCAGCTGAACCCTGACGTGCCTGAGGCTACTATCCTATCAGCCGTAAAGGACATCATGAGTCGGCGTGTATCGATGTCTACTCTGAAAGCCAATAAGCAGATATATAGCTATATTCGTGATGGTATTAACGTCACTTATGAAGATGCTAATGGTGTTAAGCGAGAAAATATACCATTACGTATCATAGATTTCGATACCCCTGCTAATAATGAGTTTTTATTAGTAACACAGCTAACCATTAAGACGACTGGTCTTGAACCTATCAGAAAGTACCGTCGTCCTGATATATTGCTCTATATAAACGGTTTGCCGATTGTTTTCTTTGAGCTGAAAAACTCTAACATCAAGCTACAAAACGCTTTGACGGATAATTTGACCAACTACAAAAACGATATCCCACAGCTATTTTTATACAATGCTTTTTGCATACTATCTAATGCCTCAGATACTAAGATAGGGAGCTTTACCGCCGACTGGGAAAACTTCTATCCTTGGCTAAGGGTGGATGATGAGAAAGAAAAAGTAGATAAGCAGGAGATTGAAACTCATGGTAATAGTATCGAATACTTGCTTGCAGGGCTGTTTAGACCTGAGCGGCTATTAGACTACATCGAAAACTTCATTCTATACCAAAACGAGAAAGTAAAGATCGTCGCTCAGAATCATCAATTTTTGGGCGTTAAGCATGCTTTTGCGAATTTCTTAATTAGAGATCAATTGCAAGGGCGTTTGGGCGTGTTTTGGCATACGCAAGGTTCAGGTAAGAGCTTTGCTATGGTGTTCTTTATCCGTAAAGTATTTCGTAAATGTGCAGGCAACTTTAGTTTTGTGGTCATCACTGACAGAGATGATTTAGACAAGCAGATATCCAAAAACTTCTTGGCGACGGAGGCGGTAAAAGAAACGGAGATTGCCAAACCGAAGAATAGTCATCAGATGCGTGAAATGCTAGGTCAGAATCTGAAAATCGTTTTTACACTCATTCAGAAGTTCCGTTATGAGAAGGGTGAGAAGTACCCGTTACTCTATGATAAAGATGAAAGAGAAGTCATCGTTATCGTAGATGAAGCGCATCGTACCCAATATGATACGCTCGCTGACAACATGCGTTTAGGACTAAAAGGCGCACATTTCCTAGCCTTTACAGGTACGCCCATCCTCAAACAAAAGAAAACTAAGCAGTGGTTTGGTGAGTATGTGTCCGAATATACCTTTCAGCAAGCTATTGAAGATCATGCAACATTACCTTTGTTCTACGAAAAACGTGTCCCAGAGGTGCTACTACAGAATGAGGCATTGAATGAAGAGTTAGCGGAGATCTTAGAAGACGAAGATCTGTCTGATGCACAGCGAGAAAAATTAGAAAACAACTTCTCGAAAGAGCTTGAGGTCATCAAGCGTGATGATCGCTTGGATACTATAGCAGCCGACATCGTTTACCATTTCCCTCGACGTGGGTATCGTGGTAAAGGCATGGTGATATCTGTTGATCAGTTCACTACGGTTCGCATGTATGACAAGGTGACGGAGTTATGGAAAAAAGAGCAACGTAAGCTACAAGGTCGAATCAACCAAACTAAGAACGATTTAGAAAAAGTCCGTCTTAAAAATCGTCTTAAGTATATGCAGAACGTTGAAATGGCAGTTGTTATCAGTAGTCCTGCCTCTGAAAAAGAGCGGTTTGAAAAGCAAGGGTTGGAGATTCAAAAGCATATCAATAGGCTGACGCAGCAGCAACCCAATGGTCGAGATATAGAAGATGACTTTAAGGACGCTGAGCATCCATTACAGTTGGTTTTTGTGTGTGCTATGTGGCTAACAGGCTTCGATGCGCCTACTGTCTCAACGCTGTACATTGATAAGCCCATGAAGGGTCATACGCTGATGCAAACCATCGCAAGAGCGAACCGTGTGACCTCTTTTAAGACTAGAAATGATAACGGGCAATTGGTAGAAAAAACTAATGGTGAGATTATTGATTACTACAATGTATTCAGAAATCTTAAGTCTGCGCTAAAAGATTATGGTCAAGGCACGGGTTCAGGAGATGGAACAGACCCTGTACAAGACAAGTCAGTATTAATTAACTTATTGGATGAAGCGATAGCGGAAACACTTACATTTTGTCTGTCTTATGAAGTAGATTTGACGAGAATCATTGAAGCTAAAGAGGTTTTCAAGCAAAACGCTTTGTTTGCCGATTATGCGGATATTATGCTATCGCAAGATCTAATACGTAAAACGTTCAATGTACATTTCAATGTAGTTGCTGGTTTGTATGAAGCGGCTAAACCTACGATTCTTAGCCAACCAAGACCTATTGTCAGTGTTATGCAGTTTTTACACACGTTTATTGCCAATAAGATCGATCAAGACGATTTAGATGAGCAAGCAGCTCAGGTTTCAAGCTTGCTAGATCGTAGTGTTGTGGTAGATAGTAATACTAGCTCAGTAGCAGAACCAGTGAGCGAGTACCAAATCACTAAAAGCGCTAGTTGGAATCTCGCTAATGTAGATTTCGAGCAGTTGAGAGCCGAATTTAAGCAAACTGAACATAAACATATCGCCATAGCAGACATGAAAAAGTTTATTGAGAAAAAAATTAAACAGATGCTTAAAACCAATCAAGGACGAGTAAATTTTGCAGAGCGTTATCGTAATATAATTGACCGATATAATGCTGGAGCAACACAAACGGAAGAGTTCTTTGAAGAGTTGCAAAAGTTTGCTCAAGACTTAAAAGAGGAAGATCAGCGGCATGTCCGTGAAGGCTTGACAGAAGATGAGTTGGAAATATTTGATTTGTTGGCTAAAGATAAACTGACGAAGAAAGAGGAGCAGGCAGTTAAGCTTGCGGCTAAAGACCTTATTAAGTCTCTAATAGATGCATCACCCAAAGTATTAGTACAGGACTGGTGGAGAGACTCTCATACTAAAGCAAAGGTTCGTTCGTTCATTGAAGAGGTTCTAGATGAAGACCTTCCTGATTCCTACGATAAAGAAATCTTCGAGAACAAGGTGACTCAGGTTTTTGATTTATTACAGCACTTGGCTATTAATGATGAGAAATGGGCTAGCTAAATTAATAGACCTCTTGCAAAAGTAGTTGTAAGACACAACGTATATTATTGAACTCTACTTACTTAATAGATATGCCAAACATAGATAAGCTACTCAAACAAAGTGACGCTGGTTTTAAACGCTACACTGGCATTCATAAAGCCACCTTTTATGACATGCTTGAGGCCATGCAAAAGCATGAAGCATCTAAGACCAAATCAGGTAGACCAAGTGTGCTCAGTCTTAAGGAGCAGATACTACTAGCCCTGACTTATTGGCGTGAATACCGCACGCTTTATCATATCAGTATGGACTTTGGTATTCATGAGTCTTCTGCTAGCCGTATCATTCGTAAAGTAGAAGACACACTGATTGACTCTGGTAAGTTTGAATTACCTAAAAAGCTGCCTAGTAGAGTCGATGACGACATCAATTGGTCAGTCGTCATTGTCGATGCTACCGAAACCCCTATTGAGCGTCCAAAAACAACCAAAGAGACTACTACAGCGGTAAGAAAAAACAACACACCTTAAAAGCGCAGGTTATCGTTCATTGGCAAACTGGTTTGATACTTGATGTGCAAACCTGTAAAGGGTCAATCCACGATTTTAAGCTGTATAAAGATACTTGTCCTGATTGGTTACCTGAGAAYACTAACTATCTAGCAGACAGTGGTTATCAAGGGTTAGCAAAGCTACATAACCAAACTTTCACACCATTTAAGAAACCTCGTGGGGGTCAGTTATTGGAGATATGCAAACAAGCCAATCACTATCTCGCTAAGTTTCGTATTATGGTTGAGCACAAAATAGGCTTAATCAAGTTGTTTAAAATCGTGGCTCATAAATATCGCAACCGTCGTCAGCGCTATGATCTTAGAATGAAGCTGTTTGCTGGTATCATTAATTCCGAGCTTAATCTATGACTTTTGCAAGAGGTCTAATTGATAAATTAAGAAAAGTGTAAAGTTTAGAGCTATAAAATTGATATTATTTACAATTTACTTTACAGTTTAGGTGTGAAATACAATAAAGAGCTTGCATTGTATAGTTTTGAAGTTATTGGTCTGTTAATAGGTATATATAACCTTTTTGAGGAATACGTAATCTAATAGTGTTGATTAAATTAGATAGAGCCTATGTGAATAGGCTCTTTTTTTATATCTGTTTTTATTATTGAATTTTTTATTTTAATAAAAACAAAGTTTGTTCGTTATTAAATGCGATTGCTTATAAGATTAAGAAATAATAGGGAGTAATAGCGGATTAAAAATTTACTTAAGTTTACTGTCTGCTGAGCCTATACAAAAACGTATAAAAAACTACTGTTGTGATAAGCGATGTTTTTGTTTATATTACTTTTGCGGATAAGTTTTATGACCCAAAATATTTTTTGGTTTGAGTATGGCGATATTGAGCTATTTTAAACCAGATGTAATTGAATGGGTTTATAATCTTAACGCCGTTATCATATGATTAAATGATAACCAGATACTGAGTCAGTCACGTCCTTAATGGTTCATTGGGTCATTAAGATTGTTATTTTATTATAGAGTTGGATTTATTATGACTAAAAATAGTGCTATTGATTTGGATAGTTTAGGCGTTGATGAGCTACGTGCCATTACCGAAAATGCTCAGCAACTTATCGCTAAAAAACAGCATCAGCGTTTATATGACGCTTATATGCAGTTCGAAAAAATTGCAGAAGACAGCAATACCACCATCGAAGAGATTTTAAAAGCTGGTGAGACGCTGGAGAAAAAACGCAGTATTAAATACCGCAATACTGACAACAGCGAAGAGACGTGGACGGGCCGTGGCCGCAAGCCTACCTGGTTGGTAGAGGCGTTGGCCGCAGGTCGCAAACTTGAAGACTTTGCTATTTAATGAGCACAGCCAGCGTCTGGTTGCTGAGCCAAGCATCAGATAAAAGCCAGTATCTTTTTTGCCAGTCTTTTGGTAAAAAGATACTGGCTTTTTTTCTGTCATCTGTATGCCATTGTTTGTTATGATAATGACGTTTTTGTCTTATATAAGAGTTATCACACTGTGCCCCAAGTATCTGCGTCGTCTCATAAGCGTCCCCGTAAGCTGTGGTGGCTCGTTGGGCTGGTGCTCTTTGCGCTATTTGCGGTACTGCAAATGCCTGCCGCATGGGTGCTCAACAAGTATGCGCCAGATACGCCTTATGTGCAGCACGTATCGGGCAGTCTCTGGCAAGGGTCTGCTGTTTGGCAGATGCCTGTGGCAGCAAGCTCGCTTACGGGGACAGCCGACTGGTCATGGCAGCCATGGCAGTTGCTACTCGGTAAGCTCGGCGCCAAGGTTGAGATTCAATCAGAACAAACCCGCCTGCATGGACAAGTAAAAATAGGCTGGCACTCGTGGCAGGTAGATAATATGAGTGGCAAAATTGCTCCGTCCACCCTTGCCAGTATCATCGATTGGCAACTGCCCAATACACCAATTCAGGTCAATAATGTCTCGCTCAAACGTCAGACAGCTAGCGGTACCGCCGATGAGTCAGCGACCAGTGCCAAGGCAGCAGACTTTAGCCAAGCAGATGGTCAGCTTACGTGGGTGGGCGGCGAGGTTGGCTATCCAAGTGGCGGTAAGGTATTTTATATCACCATGCCTGCGCTGCGTGCTGAGCTGAGCGCTGAGCAAAAAAACAACAAAAACCTTTTGCATATCAATCTACTAAACCAACAAGACAAGCGCTTGGGTGACTTATATATCGATGGCGATAATATGCTGGATGTCAGTTTGACCCAACGTCTGCTAGAAAATATGCCCGACTATAAAGGACAAGCGCCGCAAGACACGCCAGTCGTCAGTGTGCGTCAGCCGTTATTGGCTGGTTTGGGGGCGCAGTAAATGCTGAATATGAGCGCAAATCTCAAGCCTGTCCTCAATATCCTAAATCGTTTTTCGGGTTGGTTGCTGTTTTTGGCCATGGTATGGCTGTGCTGGACAGCGGCGCGGCTATTTTGGCTCTTGCTGGCGGCACCACTCGCCCCAGCCTTGCCCTTAGCGCCATTACAAAGCAGCACGGCTTCAGGCAATGACAACGCAGGTTTGTTTGCGATCTTCGCTGACCCCGAGCCGAGTGCAGCGCCTGTACAGCCGCCACCAAATGTCGAGTTAAAAGGGGTGCTGCTCGCTATGCCAGAGAGCCAGTCGTCGGCATTACTCGATGTCAATGGTGAGGTAAAAAACTATCGTATCGGTGATACGCTGACAGGTAGCGACTATGCATTGGTGGCCGTCGATTGGAATGCTGTCGTCATCGCTGATGCCTTTGACAAGCAAACTGTGATTAGAATGGTTGAGGCGATGCCGCTGGATCAAAGCGATAACATAGCAGGCGCGGTGAGCAACCAGCGTTTGCCAGATCATACGATGTTGCCCACCGCGCCGCCGCCAGCTGATATAGACAATGAGGCGGCCATGACAGGCCACGACGATCGTGACAGTAGTCCGCAATCAGCCATCGCCGAGGCGGTCACCGAGCTGCAAGAAAACCCCGCCAGCTATCTGAGTAGAATGGGGGTGATGGCGTCAGGAGAGAGCTATCAAGTAACGGCGGCGATGCCAGCGCAATTGCGTAATCGCTTGGGTCTTGAGCCAGGGGATAAGGTCATCACGGTCAATGGGCAAAATGTGGGCAACAATCCTGCCCAAGACGCGGGCATATTGCAGCAAGTCCAGCAAACTGGCGAGGCGCAGATACAAGTGCAGCGCGGCGAGCAAGTGATCACCATTCGGCAGCAGTTTTGATGCCATTTAACAGGTTGCAGCAAGGTGTGACTTTGTATTTATCGCATTTATAGTAAGTCCATCACCAGATGGATGAGGCATTCGCTCAGTTGTATCGTTGTGTTTGAGTCCTCACGCTCACATAGTGGTTTTAAATGCTGGTTAGGTAGGTTTTGACCTAAAGCCAGTACATATTTAGCAACATCACTGCAGGTAATTATCAATATGGTCAGTTCTCACAAATTTTCAGTCACGCCTTTGCAGCGTATTATGCAGCGTCTGATGCGTATGTGCCGTCCTTTATGTCTGGCGATACCGCTGTGGGCTGCCAGTACAGGGCTTGCGAGTGCTGAGAGCTGGAAGGTCAACTTACAAGACGCTGATATCAAGGCGTTTATCAATGAAGTGGCGACCATCACCAATCAAAACTTCGTCCTCGACCCGCGTATCAATGGCAATGTAACGGTGATTTCAAACAAAGCATTATCACGTGATGAGATTTACCAGCTGTTTTTGAGTGTGATGCAGGTCAATGGCATTGCCGCGATTGATTCTGGTACGACGGTCAAGCTGGTGCCTGATAATGTCGCCAAGCAATCTGGCGTCGCCGTCGATTTGCGCGGAGATAGTGTCGGTGAGTCCTTGGCCACACGCGTGATTTATCTGACCAATACTCAGGCGGCAGAAGTATTGGGCGTCATTCGGCCCCTGATGCCGCAGTCTGCCCATGCTGCGGCGGTACCTGGTGTCAATGCGCTGGTGTTGTCTGATCGCGCCGATAGCCTCAATCAGCTGACGGCGCTCATCCGTGATTTGGACAGCAATGTCAATGATAGCTTGCGCGTGATACCGCTACGCCATGTCGATTCTGAGCGCATGATGGAGCTGATCAGCGCGTTGGTCTCTAATGCAGGCAGCGGGCAAGCACAAGGCGGTAGTAATCAGCTGAAGGTGATTGCTGATAGTGCCAGCGATAGGCTGTTGGTCAAGGGTAGCCCTGAGATGATCGCCAAAGTACAAGAGATGGTCAATCAGTTAGATACCACGCCTAGCAGGCGTCTTAGCGGCTTACGGGTCTTTCGTTTAAAGTATGCCAGTGCCAGTCATATTGCAGAGATGCTACGCGGACTGCTGGCCAATCAGTCGATCAATAGTGCAGGGGCGACCTCTACTTTGGAATCTGCCTCACTAAACGACGCCAGTAGTGCAGGGGCAGGACTGAGCAGTGCTGCCAACGATACCAGTACGAATAGTACGGCTGCATCGGCGTTGTCTTCTGCAGGCGCTGGTACTGGCAGCGCCAGTGCAAATGGGCGACCCTTTAGTATCATCGCTGATGAAACCCAAAACGCCGTCATCGTCAACGCCGCCCCTGAGCTGATGTTTGAGATCGAAGATGCCGTCAACCAGCTAGACAGTCGCCGCGCGCAAGTGTTGATTCAGGCAGCGATCGTCGAAGTCTCAGGCGATGATGCCACCCAGCTTGGCGTACAGTGGGCGCTGGGCAATGCCAATAGCGGCTACGGCGTGGTCAACTTCAATAACGTAGGCGCTAGTGCCACCTCGCTTGCTGCCGCCGCTTTAGCAGGTGGGTCGAGTATCAGCGCCGCTGCTGGCTCGATAGCAGGCGCGTTGGTCGGTATCGGTGATAGCAGCAAAGACAGCCAAGGCAACACTCAGTTTTATGGCGCAATCTTACAAGCGCTTGACTCGACGACCAGTGCCAATCTGCTGTCGATGCCTTCTATCTTGACGTTGGACAACGAAAAAGCCAGTATCTTGGTCGGGCAAAACGTACCTTTTGTCACAGGTTCTTATACGACCAGTGGTAACTCCTCGACCAACCCTTTTCAGACCATTGATCGTCAGGACATCGGTATCAATCTCAATGTCATTCCGCATATCGGTGACAATGGCACGGTACGCCTTGAGGTTTCACAAGAGGTTTCATCGGTGGTGCCTGGCAGTACTGGCAACGCGAGCGGACTGATTACCAATAAAAGCCTGATTAATACCACGATTTTGGCAGACGATCAGCAGACCATCGCCTTAGGTGGCCTGATGCGTGACAACACCACCACCCGCCAACAAAAAGTCCCAGGGCTAGGCAATGTTCCTGTGATTGGTCGGTTGTTTCGCTCAGACAACGACAGCACTCAAAAAAGCAACCTAATCATATTTTTGCAGCCCACCATCTTACGTGATGGCGGTGCGGTCGCGAGTGTCACTGAGCGTAAATACAATCAGATGCGCGTGCTACAGCTGGTCATTGATAAAAACGGCACAATCAAACAGTTGCCCCTGAGCGGTACAGAGGGCTGGAATGGCAATGTCAGCGCCGACTATGAGCTGATGCCGCTTAATCCTCTCGTACCCAAGCGCGATCAGACCCCAACTGCTGCGCCGCAAGGCTTTACAAAAGTGGACAGCCCAAGCAGCGGTATCACCACCTATCCGTTAAAGCGCTAATGGCTGATGGTGGCTGGTTTTTAATTCACCAATTTTTTAATTCATATCAACAATCCGGCATAAAGCCAAGGCGCTTATGGGGCCGGATCATGATGTAATCACGTACATGACATCGTACATTAGCTTGCGCATTCATAACACAGATACACATAGCACACTTGATATCGCCGTATAATAATGGGCAATGAATGATTGTTGGTATCAGTTGCCAAGAAAACTAGGCAAATATCAAGAGTAGTTACCATGTCAGAGCATCAAAATGACCAAGCATAAAGACAACAAGCATAAAGACAACAAGCATAAAGACCATAAACAGACAACAAAAAAATGGCTGGCCTTGGGGCTAACCGCGGCGGCTTTGTTACTGATTCCTCGGCGTAGTAGCAGGCAGTCTGCCACGCGCTGCCATGAGGGCTGCGCAGACCACTCATGACACGCCCTAATCAAGCGGCGATGCAAAAAACCAAGGTAAAGATAGCTGCCAGAGACCCAATACGTGCCGTGGAGTGACGATTATGACTGCTAGCGACTCATCAACCCTTAGCCATGACCATGAGAGGATATCTACTATCTACCCGCTCATCGATACGCACACACACTTTGATGCGCCTGTATTTGATCATGACCGCACAACCCTTGCGCAACAAGCCTATGAGCGAGGGGTGCATCATTTGGTACTGGTGGGGTATTTGGCGCGTCATTTCGAGCGTATGTATGAGACCAAGCACGCACTCACGGCGACTGATGCAATTCAAGACAAAGACTGGGACAATCGCGACCACCCGCCGATGCCTGTCACGCATATTGCGTTAGGTTTGCATCCTTTTTATATTGAGCAGCATACTGACCAGCACTTGGCGGATATGGCTCAGATATTGGGGCAAAAGCGCCCTATTGCTATTGGTGAGATTGGACTAGATACGTTTACAGATGCCATGAAAGTCCCTGCCGTGTTTGCTAAGCAGCAGCAGTTTTTTTGCGCACAGCTAGACATGGCAGTGGCGCATCAGTTGCCTGTGATGCTGCATATCCGTAAGGCACATGCAGAGACACTGGCTATTTTAAAAGCGCACGACTACGACGCGCAGCAGCTCGGTGGTATCGCCCATAGTTTTAGCGGCGGCGAGCAAGAAGCCAAGGCTTTTGTCAAACTCGGTTTTAAGCTGGGAGTGACAGGGCAAGTCACCAATCCCAATGCCAAAAAACTGCGCCGTGCGATTAGTGCGGCGGTAAACGCGTATGGCATCAGCTGCTTGGTGTTAGAGACGGATTGCCCTGATATGACACCCATCATGTGTCAGACGGCAGGCGACAGCGCATCGGCATTAGGCCAGTCTCCAGATGATGAGTGGGGCGCGCCGTCTACTGCGGGATGCGCTCACAATAGGAACGTACCGGCCAATTTGCCATGGGTGCTGGCGAGTCTCAGTGAGCTGCTCGAGATACCCATCGACGAGCTTGCCAAACAATTATGGCAAAACAGCAATGATGCTTTACAAACGCGTTGGCCTTATCCCGTATAATGGGAGTAGAAAATCAAGCATCATGTAGACAAGTCATTTCAATTTAAAAGAGCGTTGAACCTGTGATAAGTGATACAAAAAGTTTTGAGCAAATAAATGAAGCGGTGAGCAACGCGCCTTTGGCGATGCAAGCCGAAGATGGGCAGTATGAGCGCCGCTTTCAGGGCACCAAGACGCTTTATGGCGCAGCAGCGGCAGACACCTTTGCCGCCGCTCACGTCTATGTCATCGGGGTGGGCGGTGTCGGCTCTTGGGCAGCAGAGGCGCTGGCTCGAACCGCGGTCGGCACCATTACCTTGATAGATTTGGACGTGTTGGTCGCCTCCAATGTCAACCGTCAATTACCGGCACTAGACAGCACCTTTGGTCAAAGTAAAATTGCAGCGATGGCCACACGCCTGCAGGAGATCAATCCAAAAATCACCGTAAACTTGGTCGATGATTTTTTGACAGTAGAGAATGTCGCAGGGTTATTGCCCAGTCGCGATGCGGCCAAAACAGCCGCCCAGCAGGGCAAGCCGATGGTGGTGCTCGACTGTGTGGACGATATGAATGCCAAACTGGCCATCGCGTTGCACTGCCGTTTTAACAAATTAAAACTGGTCTGTGCTGGGGGCGCTGGTGGTAAGATAGATCCAAGCCAAATTCGAGTGAGTGACTTGCGTGAGAGCTATCAAGACCCGCTACTGGCCAAGCTACGCAACAAGCTCCGGCACGAAAAAGGCATCAATCGCGAGCTAAAAGATAAGTTTGGTATCAAATGTGTCTACTCTACAGAGCCGCCACGGGTAGATAAAAGCTGTCAAACAGGGGGCTTGCATTGTGGTGGTTATGGCTCAGCCGTCGTCGTCACCTCAGTGGTGGCCATGGTCATGGTGAGCGAAGCGTTACAGTTATTGATAAAGCAGACCGCGTAATGCCAACCGTCTGAGATTATTAAATGGAGTCCATCTTGTCTACAACCAACTTGCCAACGCTCAGCTATCCGGTCGCAGTCGATGAAGCTGCGCGCATCAACAAGCTAAGAAAGTATCAAGTGCTCAATGACAATGATGAGCCTGCATTTAAGCGTTTGGTAGAGCTTGCCAAGTCTTTTTTTGGCATGCCGATTGTCACCATCACCTTTATGGACGAGGAGACGCAATATCTCAAGTCTGCTCATGGCTTAGGTGAGGTATGCCGAACCTCACGTGAAGTGGCAATCTGTAATTATACAGTGCTCTCCAATGATGTGTTCGTGGTGGCGGACTTATCAAAAGACAGCCGCTTTAGCCAAAACCCTTTGATTACCGAGTCACCGCATTTACGGTTTTATGCAGGGGCGCCCATTATCTTACACGAGGATCATAAAAGCTTTCGCTTGGGCTCTTTGTGCCTGATGGATACCAAGCCGCACGACGACTTTGATGAGCCGCAAGCCAAGGTACTGGCGCAATTTGCCATGATCGCAGCAGATGCGTTACAGCTACAGGACAAGCAGCGCGATGCTAAGCATGCCAATGAGATGAAGTCGGATTTTTTGGCCAATATGAGCCACGAGATACGGACACCGATGAATGGCATTATCGGTATGGTGGAGATGCTAAGCGAGACGGAGCTTAGTGACGAGCAACAAGAATACGTGGACAATATCAAGGTATCCAATGAGCATTTGATGGCGATTATCAATGGGATTTTGGACCTATCAAAAGTTGAGTCTGGCAAAATGACCATTGACTCCATTCCGCTCAATCTCTCCACGTTATGCAACGAGGTGGTGAGCCTCTTTGCGATAAAGGCACGTCAGCGCGGGCTGATGTTAGATTATCACTATACTGAATCGCTATCGCCTTATGTACAAGGCGACCCGATACGGCTCAAACAAATCATCGCCAATTTGGTCAATAATGCCATCAAGTTTACTCGTGAAGGGGGTCGGGTGAGTATCGCGGTCAAGCACGTGCCCAACTGCCACTACTGTGCCGACGACACCGACCACCCTGACCATACTGCCGATGATACGGCGGTGTCTGCGGACTATATGACCGTATGTATCGAGGTGACCGACACGGGGGTAGGCATCAAGCCTGAGTCGTTAGAGGCGATATTTGATGCCTATGATCAAGCGGATAAGTCGACGCACCGGCTTTATGGCGGTACAGGACTTGGGCTGTCTGTTTGTAAGTCGTTGGTAGACTTGATGGGTGGTGAAATCAATGTCGACAGCGAAGTGGGCGTTGGCACGACGTTTAGTGTCCTGCTACCGCTGCCAACCATCGATGCTGCCAAATATGAAACTTGGCAGAACGCCAATGAGCTCATCACAGATGAGCCAAGTCATGAGCGGGCAGGTCATATATTGCTGGTCGAAGACGATGCGGTAAACGCTATTATTGCCAAAAAAACCTTGACCAACAGTGGGCATGTCGTCACACATGTCACTGATGGACAGCAAGCGCTTGAGATATTTGCCGTATCGCCTGATCGCTATGATTTGATTTTGATGGATCATCATATGCCGATTTTGGACGGGGTACAGGCCACCATCAAGCTACACGAGCTCTATGATCCGCAGTCTTTGCCGCCGATCATCGCTTTGACGGCCAACGCGATGGATGGCGAGCGTGAAAAATATCTCAAGGTTGGGATGCAGGATTATTGCACCAAACCCTTTAAACAAGAGCAGCTCAATGCGCTGGTGCAGTATTGGCTGATTCAGCAGTCATCCAATCAAGAATAACGGGGCAATAAAAAAGCTTAACCCTTATCATAAAGGTTAAGCTTTTTTTGTACTCAGTAATAATCAGTTAACAGTAAGTGTCGACTAGTTGACACGGGTCTGGTAGTCGCCAGTACGGGTATCCACACGGACCACTTCGCCCTGCTGGACAAATAATGGTACACGTACAACCGCGCCAGTCTCTAGCGTGGCAGGTTTGCCGCCGCCGCCTGAAGTGTCGCCGCGTACGCCAGGATCGGTCTCTGTGATTTGCAATTCGACAAAGTTTGGCGGCGTGACGGATAAGGGTACGCCATTAAACAAAGTAATGACACAAAGCTCATTACTGTTGTCCTTCAGCCATTTTGGCGCATCACCAACGGCCGCTTTGTCGGCTTGCAGCTGCTCAAAGGTTTCTGGATGCATAAAGTGCCAAAACTCACCGTCGTTGTATAGATAGTTCATTTCAGTGTCTAGTACGTCAGCGGCTTCCAAGCTTTCGCCTGATTTAAACGTTTGCTCAAGTACTTTGCCACTACGAAGGTTACGCAGTTTGACGCGGTTAAAGGCTTGACCTTTACCCGGTTTGACAAATTCGTTTTCAAGAATGGCACAAGGATTGCCATCCAGCATGACTTTTAGACCTGCTTTAAATTCATTGGTAGAAAAACTTGCCACAAGAGACTCCTAAGGGTTTGTAGGTAGGGGGTATCACTATGCTATGTGCTGGTGGTTGCAGGGCTTATTGCGCCAAAGCTTATACCATCACTTGTGTCTGTCGCACTTAGCAAAATAGGCTAGGCGGGATACTTTGATAGGGTAGACACTAAGGGCGTATAATAGCGGCTTTTGGGCACAGGTAATAGGCTGTCATGATAAACCATTTAATCACACAAAAAAACTGGCAAACGCAATTATCCGAAGCCATTACATCCGTGGATGAATTGCTTAGCATCCTAAAGCTTGAGACGCTACGTACAGAGGTTTATGTGCCGAAACACTTTGCGCTGCGAGTGCCGCGTGCTTTTGTTGCAAAAATGAAAGTCGGCGACCCCGAGGATCCGCTGCTCAAACAAGTCTTGCCTGATCAGCAAGAGCAAATCAAGGTCACAGGCTACGTGGCGGACCCACTAGCGGAAAACGACCAGAACCCTATCAAAGGCCTGCTGCACAAATACCAATCAAGAGTGCTGCTGACCATTACGGGGGCTTGTGCGATTCATTGCCGCTACTGCTTTCGTCAGCACTTTGATTATAGTGCCAATATGCCCACCGCCGATGCCAAAGCACATATCATTGACTATATCACAGCGCACCCTGAAATCAATGAGGTTATCTTAAGTGGCGGCGATCCCCTAAATGTGACCAACAGGCGACTGTTTGCATGGCTGGAGACGCTTGAGGCCATTCCGCAGCTGACCACCATTCGTCTGCATACGCGCTTACCGCTTGTGATTCCTGCGCGTTTGGATGCGCCGCTATTAGATAGGCTGGGCCAAAGCCGCTGTCAAATTGTGATGGTCATCCACTGCAATCATGCCAATGAGATTGACACGCTGACGGCGGAGTATCTACAGCGTGCAAGAGCCGCTGGCATTACGTTACTCAACCAAGCGGTGTTGTTAAAAGGCATCAATGATAGTGTGGCGATACAGACACAGCTCAGTCAGCGCCTGTTTGCCGCAGGTGTGCTGCCGTATTATTTACACGTTTTGGATAAAGTGGCAGGCGCGGCCCATTTTGATAGTGATGAACACACCGCTGTGAAGCTATACTGGTCGCTGCTGGCGGCTTTGCCGGGGTATCTGGTACCCAAAATGGTCAGAGAATTACCGAATAAACCCTTTAAAGTGCCGGTTAACATTTACCATGATGCTTAATATACAAAATATGCTATATTAAAAATTAGTAAACAAAGAATGACTAATAAAGAGTGGGCGAGCTGCTGACTACCAAACAAGTAATATCGATAGTGACGCTTGGTAAAGGATTTATCAAGCGTGCGGGTAAAGATGGCATTGAGGTATAGTCATGCGAAGTAAAATCGATACGCTGATATTAACGTGCAACTGGCATCAGCTTTTCTCGCTTGCCTGTCTGACAAAACGGCTTTGCTGCCAAACTATTCGATATCACGAAAAGTTATTAGGATTAAAAGTTATTAGGAATCTGGATGATTACCCTATCGACGTTTCAAAAGTATTTGTCTACTACAAAACTGGAGTCAACGACAGCAAGGCGTTCTGTTGATAGTGAAGTGCGCTATTTGCAGACACTATTGACCGGTCTGCCGTCACAGACACATGATGCGCAAGCTGAGCGGCTAGAAGAGATTTTGAAGGTCTTGCAGGCAGCGGATATGGAGGATGAGCAGCGCCTTAAGCTCACCGCTTATGTCATCGAGGCCGCCGAGCAATTGATTGTGGCGCTGCGCCAACACTATATTTATGAGACTGCTGCCTTTAGTAAGGCGCAGATGGCGTACGTGGCTCAAGTTCGGTCGTTATATTATTTGATTATCATGATCTATGATGGTGTCATACAGCGTGAGATGACAAGCTCCATCCATCCCGATAAATCTGCTACAAAAAACGGTTGGCAGCGTTATTTCAACCATGAAAAGCGCGCATCAGCCGTGCTCGCCCTTGCTATCTATCAGTCACTATTGATGTATCAAAAGCTCTTAGGCGAGGCGGCGCTCTGCTACCAAAAGCCGTCATCGTACTTATGGTCTAAGATCAATCAGCTGTATTATCTTGCTCATCAGCAGCGCCTCACGTTGATGAATCTGAGCGCCCATACGCTCACTCAGCGCGCAGACAGCATTCACCGACTGTACTGTCAGCTATGTTTGCACAGTTTATTGAACGTACGTGCCATGCGTCGCCCTAATATTTTGTTGGTGCAGCGCTTGTTGCCTGAGTGGGCCGAGCATCTGCTCGCCACCATAGAGCCTGAGAGTGAAACCCGAGTGTTTGTCAATTTAAAAGACAGTCAGCCGCCCACTTACTTGACAGCTCATTCATGCATCAATCCTTATGAGGATCGGTATGAGTGCTTATTTATAGAGCTGACACCGATGATTACCTATCTGCAGGCACGCAGGCAGGCATTGATAAGAGAGGGCCGGGAGGCGGTGGCGTGCGCGCTGCTCAATAAAGTAATCATGACGCTCACGTATCGCTATCTACAGCTTCAGCTGACGTTGCCAACCAAGTATAGCTCAAAGCAAGACGCTGTGGTGATTAGCGGGTTTAACGACATGCATTACCGAGCCAGTCAGGGCTGCAGCTTCACCAGATTGATTGTAGCAAACGAGCTGCCAGAGGCACACCGACCTCACTATGATACCCGTCAGCTGCCCACCAACACTCATACGCGGTTGAACGCTGAGACATTTGATGGCAATGATACCTTATCGTTGTTTCGCATCTTGCGACTGCGCGCTGAGCCAGAGAGTATGCCACCAGATCGTCAACCACCGACGCGGACTGGGCAGCTCGATTTGAGTCCTCTACCTATAGATGCAGGTATCCAACATGACACCAGTCATAAAACCCGTGATGAGTGCGTGGCCGCGCCGGTGCCATTACAGATCATGAGGCTTTTTTTGTTATGTCGCACTGAGATCGCGACCACCCTTGATTGCTCGATAGGGCTGACTCGCTGGGTCAATGCCGATGGCGCTACGCCAGAGATTGAGTGGCAGGTACTCGGACACAATCCAGCAGCTTGCGGTCTACGTGTCGATGGTGATGACACGCGTGACCGGCACTTTGTGCCAGCTTTTATCATGGGGAAAGACGAGCAGCTTCAAACTGTGGCAAGCCTCATTGTCCCAACCGCCCATTTTCAGGTCGATGATCGGGTCATCATGCGTATCAATCAGCAGCAGACGCCGTTACGTTTGGGGCGACGCTTATTAATGACTGATGAGTTTAGTCAATATGAAGTGCTACGCTTATAGTTTGACTACCATCACTATTGTTTGATTTGAGGCAAGCTTTATCGGGCCTGTAGTAGACACGATAAAGTTTGTGTTTTTGTATTTGAATCATGGATAAGTACCAAAACATACTGCGCGAACCCCCGCTAATGAAACTCGCCTGCAGGGGGTGCAGTTATTGTCTATAATGGCACAAATTGTTACTCTATTGATGCGATACCCAATCTGCTGACTAAGCACTGAGCAAGCAAGCTCAGGTATCAAACATCACTGATAAAATACGATCGTATGATCATAAGATTAAAAGGCCATTTATGCGCACTCAGTCTATCCTAAACCTGTTAGTCATCAATGATGATCAGCTCTATGCTGAGCGACTTGTGCAGTTATTGAGCGCTTATTATGACAGTGTGAATTTGGGGTTTTTGGACGATAAAGAAGAGCTGCTAAGGCTGTTGCGTCAGCCATGGGATGTATTGGTGTTTGGCAGTGCTTATGACATGAACTTCACCGAAGTGGTGGGCATCGTGCAAGAGCAGAGTATTGATTTGCCGATGATTTGCCTGTTTCATGATGAGGCGGCAGCCACCGCACAAAATGACGACGGCTTGCCAGCTATCGTCAGCGGTACAATGGTCAAGGCACTCAAAGCCGAGCAAGAGATGGCAGTGGTGATGGCTATTTGCTTGCAACATGACAACTTGCGCAGCCGCCGTGAGCTAAAGACGCTGCGCCATGTCATCTCTGAGGCGGAGCAACGCGCGAACGTCTTGATTAAAAACTCCAAAAGCGCGGTCGCCTATATCGATCAAGGCATCCATATATTTGCCAACGACCCCTATCTGCAGCTTTTTGGCTTTAAAACCATGAACGATGCCATCGGCGTGCCAGTCGTTGATTTGATTTCAGGCGGGGATAGTGTCAAAGGCTTTAAACAGTTTTTGCGGCAGTTTGACAAAGGCAATCGACAAGAGGTGGAGTTTGAGTTTGAAAGCAAACGTACAGATGGTAGCACCTTTGAAGCCAAACTACAGCTTGCCTCAGCCACCCTAGACGGTGAGCCTGTCACCCAAGTTATCATTCAGCAAAACACCAATAACAGCGCTGAGGTGGCCAAGCGTTTAGCGGAGGCTGAGCGTAAAGACAAACTGACTGGTATCGACAACCGCCATGGTTTTGAAAAACAAATGGCACTGGTGTATGAGCAAGCAAGACAAGGGCTACTGACAGCAGGGCTTTTGTATATTCAGCTTGATAATGTGGGTAAAATAAGAAGCAGTTTGGGCCTACAAGGGGTCGATGCGACGGTCAAGCAAGTCGCCTATATGTTAGATGAGCTGATAGAAGACGGGCATGTGAGCCGCTTTAGTGATACGGTGTTTACGGTGCTTGTCGAAGACAAAAGCGCCAGCGAGCTAAAAGATTTGGCACAGCACATTGTCACACGCATTAGTGAGATGTTTATCGAAGTCGATAAGCGTACCACCAGTACTACCGTCAGTATTGGTATCGTGAAGATAGAGAAAAACGCTGCAGCGCCCAATGTACTGCTTGAGCGGGCTATCGATGCCATCAATCAAATCATGATAGAGACCTCCAATCATGGCGGGACCTACCACTTGTATGACCCAAGTGAGCATGCCAATAGTGATGATCATGCACTGGCTGAGTCTTTGGTCGATGCTATTACCAACAATCGTTTTGATCTGTCATTTCAGCCCATATATGACATTAACAAAGACCGTAGCGACTTTTTTGAGGTGTATCTGCGCTTACCGCTGGCAGATGCTGACAATACCGTACTCACCCCTGATCAGTTCATGGCTGTCGCCAAGACGCATAATTTATTAGAAAAAATCGACCGCTGGGTACTAATCAATGCCTGCAAAAAAATAAACGAAGTCCGTAAGACCCATCCTGAGGCCAGACTGTTGGTGCAGCTCACTGGGGCGTCGCTGGTCGACAAAAAACTGCCAAATGTGGCCAGTCAGTTGATCAAGGCGGTCGGCGGTGCTGCTGGAGTATTGACACTGCAGTTTAATGAAAAAGATATCTTAGACTATCTGACCGTCGCCAAAACCCAGTTTTCGGCGTTGACACAAGTCAGCTGTCAATTAGGTATCAATAACTTTGGCTCATCTGCTAAGTCTATCGAACTTGCCAGCTTTGTGCAGCCAGATATGGTGCGTTTGGCGCGAAGCTATATCCAAGACATCAATTCTGCGGATAATCTAAATACGGTTAAGTCTTTGATTGTGCGTACCTCTGAGGTCCATGCTGACGTGCTCATGCCATATATCGAGGATGCCGCGACGATGTCGGTGGCGTGGAGTGTGGGCGCCCGCTATTTGCAAGGGTACTATCTAGAAGCGCCCAGCGCGACCATAAAAGTCTCATAACGTCATGCCTCATCCTGTTTTTATCTGTCATACCTTTTAACTGAAGACTGTCAAACATGTTTATTATTCGTCAGTATCGTTTGTGCGGCCTTGTTGCCGCTGTTTTATTGCTCAGTGCGTGCGGAGAGCAAGTGCCCGCTGATCACCGTGACCCTGTGACATTGCCGCTATATACTGAGGGCGATGCCGACAACGGTGCGATCATTTATCAAGATGCCTGCGGTCAGTGCCACCAGCTCAATGCAGGGCTGAACAAAAAAGGCCCGCAGCTGATGAATATCTACGGCGCGCCTGCCGCCGCCCTCGAGGATTATACTTATAGTGAAGGATTAAAGGCGTCAGGCTGGGTATGGGATGCACAGACACTAGACCCTTATATCGCCGATGCGCAAAAGAGTATGCCAGACTCAAAAATGCTCTCAGACCCGATGCCGGATGCAAAAGAGCGAGCAGATGTGATTGCTTATCTGTCAACCCTAAGGGCCGCGCCGCCTGCGACCGATGATGCCAATTGATCGCAGACTTATTATGTTTATTCATCCAAAATGAGCCAATAACTGACTATGAGCCATGCCGCGATCGACCCCGCTTCTAGCACCACCTCTCAACCAGCGCCGCAGCTGGCAGATACGGCGGCCTTGAGTGCCGCTGACTATCAGCACAATCAGCAAAAAATAGCTCAGCTGCTTGAGCAACTAAACCACATCGTTTTAGATAAGCCGCAGGCGATTAAGCTGGCGCTCAGTGGTATATTGGCGGGTGGTCATTTATTGCTACAAGACTTGCCTGGTATGGGCAAGACCACATTGGCACAAGGGCTAGCTCAGCTGCTTGGCCTAAGCTTTAATCGTGTGCAGTTTACCAATGACATGCTGCCCGCTGATATTTTGGGCATGAGTATCTTTGAGCAAAAAAAACAGCGCTTTGAGTTTCGGCCAGGGCCGATCTTTACGCAGTTGTTACTTGCGGATGAAATCAACCGCTCTAGCCCCAAAACCCAAAGCGCGCTGCTAGAGGCCATGGAGGAGCGGCAAGTGACGCAAGATGGGCAAACCTATGCGCTGCCGCAGCCATTTTTTGTCATTGCCACTCAAAACCCATTGCAGCAAGCAGGCGTCTATCCATTGCCTGAGTCGCAGCTCGACAGGTTTTTATTGTGTATCTCGCTTGGCTATCCATCGCCTGCCGCTGAGCGTGAGCTGTTAAAAGGTCAAGACCGCCGCGAGCTGCTCAAAGGCTTGCCTGCTGTACTTGATACCGAGGCGGTACTATTGGCGCAGCAAGGCGTCAAGCACGTGTATGTCGCCGATGTGGTCTTGGACTATCTGCAGCGGCTGGTTGCAAAGACACGCGCCAGCTCGGAGTATCATGGTCTGTCGCCGCGAGGTGTGCTGTCGCTACAGCGTGCGGCGCAGGCTTATGCGTATGTATCGGGGCATCAGGAGGTGGCACCAGAGGACATTCAAGCGGTGTTTGCTGCCGTCACCGATCATCGCCTTGGTCAGCGTTTTGTGCCCGCGCATGTGACTGGTGGACAAGCGATGCAGACCATCGCCCAACGTATTTTGGCAGAAGTGGCTGTTATTGTTTGACCGTCTGTTTACTCATAATAGACTCACTTCTAAAGCTGCTCGTTTATTAGCGATAAGACTATTAATGTTGAGGATGGGGTCGTTATGAGCCTGTTGCCAAATGCCTTTACTGTACCAGCGGACTCTGCACTACGCCGCTGGTTTGCCGCGCGTGCGCCCAAAAGCGATAGCGCCACTCTCACGCTGCGTAATGTCTATATTTTTTTTAGCCGTGAAGGCCTGCTGTTTGCCGTTTTATTAATCATCACTTTTATTGCTGGCATCAATTATGGCAACAACTTGGTGCTGGGTTTGTGCTTTTATTTGGTTAGTGTCTGGCTGATCAGCTTTCATGTGACCTTTGCTCATGTCTCAGGTCTCAAGGTGCAATTGATAGATGTCACTATGGCAGAGGCGGGCGCGCCTGTCTGGGTGACTTTAAAGCTTTGCAGCGAAAGTCGTCAGCCCAGACGCCAGCTGTTATTTGGTTTTGAGCAAGCTGACGGCCAAGCGAATAGTAAGGCTAATGGCAAGATAGATAAAAAAGCCAATAAGAAAATCAAGAATAGCGCTAGTACCCCAGAGTCGATACTAGTGACACGGCTACAAGGCGAACAAACAATTCGTCTGCCTGTACAAACGCACAGCCGCGGCCAGCTGGTGCTCCCCAGACTCACCATCAAAACCGTCTACCCGCTCGGCATTATGCGCGCATGGTCTTATGTGTATTTTGCCCGTTGCGCTTGGGTGTATCCCAAACCTGAGGCTTTTGATTGGCAAGCACAGTATGCGCTAGCCAATGAAGAAGATCTGCCAACAGGCGGGCAATATCAGCAAGGTCAGGACGATTTTGAGCGGCTCGACAACTATATCGAAGGTGAGTCGCTGGCCCGTGTGTCGTGGGGGCATGTGGCACGCGGCCAAGGTATGTTTACCAAGCATTTCGCTGATCCTATCGGTCATGAGCAAACGTTGGATTATGCCGATATGCCAGCCGCGCATCATGAACAAAAACTGGCACAGCTGGCTTATGGCGTACAGACCTTGGGTGGGCTGGGCGTACCCTTTACGATGCAACTACCGCAAGATAAATCTGCCGGCGCGGCGATGGGGGCAGGTGACAGCTTTGTACAAGCGTGCTTGCTAAGGTTGGCAAAAGCGCCATGAATAACTCTACGCAGCCTTTATCAAAAAAAACGATAGCGTCATCGAGTCGCTTGGATAAAGCAGACGCTATAAACGCTGCCAGCTTTGAGCAGTTGGCCTTGGGTGATCATCGCAGCGCACAGATAATGCATGGCGAAAAGCCGAGCGGATATGCCAAGTCTTTTGCTTTGCCTGCCTACTATTGGGTGTTGATCGCCCAAGTGGTCATTATCTTACCGCATGCAGCCCATCTGCCATTATGGCTAATGGGTTTTGCGGTGGTCAGTATCATTGCTCAGCTGCCCGGCGTCAAAGCGCGATTTAGAAAAATAGCACATCTAAAACGCGTCTATCAGGGCATGCAGATGCTCGGATTTTTATTAGGGCTGACAGGGTTATGGCTGACTTATCACACCGCTTTCGGCCTCGATATGGGCGTAGCGTTTTTAGTGCTATGTCTCATCAGTAAGCTGTGGGAGTTGTATAAACGCCGTGATGCTTATGTGGTATTGAATCTTTCACTATTTGTCCTTGCCGCGCTGTTTTTGATGGATCAAGGCTTGGTCACGACGTTTGAGGTAATCGTGGGGGCGGTGACGGTGCTGCTGGCCTTTATTGCGTTAAATGACGACAGCAATGCTCGTGGTGATGGGCGTCTGCGTACGTTGGGCGTGCTCGGCATCGGCGCATTGCCTTTATTGGTCGTGCTGTTTTTGTTTTTCCCGCGCCTGCCACCGCTATGGTCAGTGCAGCTCTCAGGTCAGCAGGCGACCACGGGTGTCTCTGATAGTATGTCGCCTGGCGATTTTGCCAATTTGGGACAATCGACTGAGCTTGCGTTTCGGGTAGAGTTTGCAGATAACCGCCCACCACAGCAGCAGCTCTATTGGCGCGGCTTGGTCTTTAGTGAGTTTGATGGGGTCACGTGGCGTCCTAGCCCTCAGCAACAAGAGTGGCAGCCTGCACTGCAAACGCCTGCTTGGATTGAGAATGCCTTTACAACTATCCCTGATGAAGCGAAAGTTGCGCCGACCAACTATGAGATTATCCTAGAGCCAACGCAGCAAAGCTGGCTGTTTGGGCTTGATTATCCGTTTACGCAGCGCCAAGACGTCAAAATCACTTCAGACTTTACCTTATTAAAAGATCAGCCGGTGACTCAGCAGCTGCGCTACGAGGTATTGCAGTTTGCACCGATGCGTATCGACCCTGTTCTCTCTGATGAATCGCGCCGTCTCAATCTTACACTGCCAGCTGACGGCAACCTGCAAGCGCGAACATTGGCGCAGCAGTTATTCGCTCAGTCAGGTTCAGACCCAGTACGCTATATGCAGGCGCTGGAGCGCTGGATTAACCAAACGGACTTTCGTTATACACTGTCTCCGCCACGACTGAATAATAACCGTATTGATGAGTTTTTATTTGAGACCAAAGCGGGGTTTTGTGAGCATTATGCTTCCAGCTTCACCTTTATGATGCGCGCCGCTGGCATTCCAGCACGCGTCGTGGCAGGCTATCAAGGCGGTGAGCCCAGCCGCGGTGGTAATGTTTGGGAAGTACGGCAAAAGGATGCGCACGCTTGGACGGAGGTTTGGCTTGAAGGTCAAGGCTGGCTACGTGTCGATCCGACCGCCTTTGTCGCGCCTGAGCGTGTCGAGCAGGGGATGGATGCGCTGACGCAGTCGCAGGGCGCGACGATGTTTGGCGACGGCGCTGCCGCCCAAGTCAGCTATCAGCAGTATCAGCTGCTACAAACCTTACGCCGCCTCTCCGATCAAGCCAGCTATTATTGGCAAAAAGACGTCGTTGGCTATGATCAGGACAAGCAAGCCGACTCGCTACTCAAATGGTTTAATATCCGCACACTCATGCAGCAAATTATATGGCTAGTGGCAAGTGCTATTACTGTCATGGTGATTTTGGTCTTTGTTATTTGGCAACGTCGTCGTAAGCGTTGGCATCCAGCAGACCTACCACTTGCACAGCTATCAAAACGTATTGGTAAAAGTGATAAAGAGTTGGCTCGTCAAGAGAGTGAAGGGCAGCTGGCTTGGCTTGAGCGCTTGGCAATAGCGGTTGATGATCGAGAAAATGATTCAAGTACTGATATCGACGCTGAGACCAACGCCGATACCAATGCTAAAAGTAGTAATAAGAGCAGTAAAGTGAGTAAGCTAACAGATAGCGGCCATTCAGAGAGTGTACAAGCAAAAATCTTGCAAATGAGGCAGGACTATCGGCAACTGCGTTATGGACGCCTAAGCAGCCTTGAAACCAATGATAGTGAGTACCAAACTATCCTAAAGCAGCTTAAGAAAGATGCACGTGAATTGTTCTAATGGCTGTTTTGTGAAAGCGTTGTTTAGCACATGATAAAATAGCTATCGATAATAAAGGAGGCGACTCTATGGCGATATACGTCGATTTTATGCAGATAGAATTTAAAGGCTATAAATGGTGCCACATGCTGGCAGATACCCTGCAAGAGCTGCATGATTTTGCAGCGCTGATTGAAGTGGATAAGCGTTTATTCCATCGTCATGCCAGCTATCCGCACTATGATGTGACAGTACAAATGCGAGAAACAGCGATTGAATATGGCGCTATTCCTGCCAATCGAAAGAAAATTATTGAATGTGCAAAGAAGTTGAAAGTAGAATTACATGAGCAAATAGCACAATCTGAGAATTCCTAATAAGTTAATTTTCTAAAACATGAAAAAGGTGGGAGTGCTTTTGCATCCCACCTTTTTATTTGTTTAGACTTTCATTTATAGGTTATTTTGCAATAGCGGCTTTACTAACACCATCAAGGGCTTTTGCAATATTCCCTAATTGGGTATCACAACCTTTTATATTATGGCGGTCTTTGAGATACTCAGGATTGTTGTACGACAACCAAACTTTTTTATCAGCGTCTTCATTGATGAGGATTTTTTGCGGTAAATCAATAGCGACGCTTTGCTCGCAATTCATCAATGGTGTACCCGCTTTCGGATTACCAAACATAATCACTTGCGTCGGTCTCAATGTTAAATCGACACCTTGCGCGTTTTTTTGATGATCGACGCGGGCAAATACCTTCATGCCTTTGCTTTCGATAATGGCGACCAGCTTATCGGCAGTGTCTTGTACCGAATGCGGGCTTGGCATGGTTACCAAGCCTTTTTGGGCGTTGATAGCAGGCATGGTTTTGGGTGTTGGCGGCACCTTATCCGGCGCATTGACAATATTTTCAACACTGGCGCAAGAGGATACGGCCAAAGCTAGGGCAGCGATAGAGATAATCTTAAGCATAAAAAGTCCTTTTTTATTGTGGTTGTTTATTCAGCGAGTGATGGCTGACAACATCGAATATTCATTGTGAATCATAATACTGTGCCTCATAGCATTGTGCGTAATAAACCATGCCTAGTAAAGGCGCGCGTGGCAAATGGACCTTATCAGCGATGATATAAGAGTGCCAACTATGCCAGACGCGCTGCCAGATAATCCACCAGCAAGCGAATCTTTGGCGATAAATGACGATTGTGCGGATAAATAGCCCAAATGCTTTCTTCAGGCTCTCTATAGTTATCCAGTACGCTGACCAATGCCCCTGACGCCAGATATTGCTGCACATAATAATCAGGCAGCTGCACGATACCCAGACCCTTTAATGCTGCATCGACCAGACTGTGACCGCTGTTATATTGCACGCTGCCTGAGACGCGTAGGTTTTTTTCTGTGTCCGTTGGTTTGTGCGCTTGCTGATCCACTGCCTTGTTAGCCTGTTTATTATTTTCGATAAAGTGCCAATAATCACGTGTGCCAAGTAGGCAGTTATGTTTGTGCAGATCAGACAGTGTGTGCGGTGTACCATATCTTTTGAGGTAAGCAGGTGCAGCGCAGACAAAGTTGGTACGGCGACTGAGTTTTTTTGCCATCATGGTTGAGTCGCTTAATTTGCCAATACGCACCGCTAGATCATAGCCGCCCTCTATTAGATCTATTTTTTGATTGCTCAAAAATGCCGTCACTTCGATATCACTATATTGCACCATGAAATCATTGACCAGTGGCAATAATTGCTGCTCGCCATAAGTGACAGGGGCGGTCAGTTTAATCCTGCCTTGCGGCTTAGATTGTAAGTTACTCACCGCTTGCTCGGCGGCATCCAAGCCATCGAGCACGCCGCGGCAATGCTGATAAAACACCCGCCCTTCTTCTGTGAGCGATACCTTCCGCGTCGTACGATAGAGCAGTTTAATATTCAGGCGTTTTTCTAACGCGCTGATCTGCCGACTGACCTGCGCGGTGGAGATGCCCAGCTCCTTTGCTGCTCGGGTAAAGCTCTCGTATTCAGCCACATAGACAAACTCACTAATACCATCCCAGCGCATGATTATTACCACTGTGAAAAAGATATTTGCAAATATAACACATTGTTATCACAGCAGAAACAACTATAATGGACAGTATAAAATCAACGCCTATAGACGACTAAAACTAGCGCTTGCCTCTACAGTGTAAGCGCTATAAGCTAAATTGGTCTGAGCGTGATTAACGCCATCACTTATTTATGATAACAAGAGAGAATACTATGTCAGATAATTTTATTAAGTCCAAAGCCGCCATCGCGTGGGGGCCAAATGAGCCGCTATCTATCGAAGAAGTCGATGTGATGTTGCCCAAAAAAGGTGAAGTGCTGGTAAAGATCGTCGCCAGCGGCGTTTGCCATACCGATGCGTTCACCTTATCTGGTGAAGACCCAGAAGGCGTGTTTCCTGCGATTTTGGGTCACGAAGGTGGCGGTATCGTCGAGCAAGTCGGTGAAGGCGTGACCAGCGTGCAAGTCGGCGACCATGTCATTCCGTTGTACACCGCAGAGTGCGGCGTCTGTAAAATGTGTCGTTCAGGTAAAACCAACCTATGCTCGGCCGTACGCGAGACCCAAGGTAAAGGCCTGATGCCAGATGGTACCACGCGTTTTTATAAAGACGGTAAGCCGATTTATCATTATATGGGCTGCTCGACTTTTTCTGAATACACGGTGTTGCCAGAGATTTCATTGGCCAAAGTCAACGCCGAGGCACCATTAGAAGAAGTCTGTTTGCTGGGCTGCGGCGTGACCACGGGTATGGGCGCAGTGATGAATACAGCCAAAGTCGAAGAGGGCGCAACGGTCGCTATCTTTGGTTTGGGCGGTATTGGACTGTCCGCTATCATCGGCGCGCAAATGGCCAAAGCCAGCCGTATCATCGCTATCGATATCAACGAGAGCAAGTTTGAGCTGGCCAAAAAACTTGGCGCGACAGATTGCATCAACCCAAAAGACTATGACAAACCCATTCAAGAGGTTATCGTTGAATTAACCGATGGCGGCGTGGATTATTCGTTTGAATGTATCGGTAATGTCGATGTGATGCGCTCAGCACTAGAGTGCTGCCACAAAGGCTGGGGCGAGTCGGTCATCATCGGGGTCGCAGGCGCAGGCCAAGAAATCTCAACCCGTCCATTCCAGCTGGTGACAGGCCGTGTTTGGAAAGGTTCAGCATTTGGCGGTGTCAAAGGTCGCAGCGAGTTGCCAGGCTACGTCGAGCGCTACCTAGCAGGTGAGATTCCGCTACAAGACTTCATCACTCACACCATGCCGTTAGAAGACATCAACGATGCCTTTGATTTGATGCATAAAGGTGAGAGCATTCGTTCGGTGGTGCACTTTTCTGAGTAAACATTAATAAGCAGCAAACGATAAGCTGAAAATACCGCGCCTATTATGGGGCGGTATTTTTTTATGCTCAAGACAAACCATAGCGATTAGCCTTGCGCGCGATGAATGATTTGCTCTGCAAGCGTAGTCAAGTCTGTGGCCATAAAGTCCGGTGTTGGCACATTGGGGGCGGATAACAAGGCATTATAAGGACGTTTGAGAAACGCTCCTTGGCAGCCAGCAGCTTGCGCGCCGATGGTATCCCAAAGATGACAGGCGACTAGGCATAAATCTGACGTCTGGACAGCCAGTTTATTAGCGACCAGCTCATAGGTTTCAGGCGCCGGCTTGAACTTTGCAACCTGCTCAACGCTAAAAGACTGCTCAAAAAATACGCTCAATCCTGCCCTGTCTAGTGGCGTAGGGGCAGCGCTGGGTGCTGAATTGGTCAGCGTCACCAGACGAAACCCTGCCTCACGTAGTTTATTCAGTGCTGGGACAGCGTCAGAGTGCGCAGGCATGTTGCTCATACGCGCTTTTAACTCATCGATATCGTCCTCTGTCAGCGTGATTTGGTGGATATCAGCGCTCATCTGTAATGCGCCGACGCCCAGCTCACCAAAAGGCGTGTACAGTCCTGATAAAGTCAAGGTTTGCGAGTACAGCACTAGCTGGGCAAACCACTCTCTTAGCATGTTTTCGTCACCGAATAGGCGTGCAAATAACGGCGCTAAAGTGGTTATGTCGAGTAGCGTCTCATTGACATCAAAGACGATAACCGAGGGTGTTAGGTGAGCGTGCATAAGATATCCTTTCATCGACAATGCTTAGGGTTTAGTCGGGCATATTGGCCAATTGCCCTAAGATATTGAGGTAATTGTCTACCCCTTGCGCGCCGCTTACCAAATGGCGCTCATTAAAAATCATCGCTGGCACACTTTGAATGCCTTGCTGCTGCCAGTGCTGCTCTTCTGCGCGTATCTCTCGAGCAAACCGCTGATCTGCTAAGACCGCCAGTGCCTCGCTTCGATCTAAGCCGACCTCTGCTGCGATATCGGCCAGTACCACGTCATCCGATATATCGCGATTGTCCGTGAAGTGCGCTGCAAAAAGCGCTTGCTTTAACTCATGTCTGTGGCCTTGTTTTTCGGCCCAGTGCAAGAGCTGGTGCGCATTAAAGGTATTGTGCATCCGTGTGTCGTCGTTGAAGTGAAACTGAAAGCCGACCTCATTTCCTGCCTCTGTTATTCTGGCGCGGCTGCCATCCGATTCTGCCTTACTTGAGCCATACTTTTCCATGATGTGCTCACGCATATTTTGTCCTTCTTTTGGCATTTTTGGGTTTAATTCAAAAGGATGCCAATGTATCTCATAGTCTGTATTGCTTTGCTCAAGCGCTGCGGCCAATTGGCGGTAGCCAACGACGCACCAAGGGCACACCACGTCTGAGACGATGTCGATACGTAGGGGAGTGTTGGTGTTTTTCATATCTATCTGCCTGATATTATTTATATGATTGATATTATTTAAAATTATTTGAGGTTTGTGCTCAACTGCTATCTATCAATCCATGCTAGAAGAATGATATTGCGATTGCAATCACTATTACTAAATAAACTTTGGTTTGTTTTTTTAGATTGATACCTACACTGCAATGACGACACAGTAAAGACAAGACAACGCAATCGTTACGTCATAATAAATCAGTCAGCGCTATCTTATAGGTCATAATGCTTTGTAATGTGGCCACTGCCCTGCTGGGCAGATTTGCGCTGCGACAGCGCTGATAGAAGAAGCCAAAAACCATTGGCCAAGCAATGTCACAGCGGATTTACAAACCCCTAATGGCTCACTGGATCACGCGCCAGCAGTGGCAAGATACGGCCATCACGTCAGGCATCCATCATACAGGAGGGGTTATGCCATAGCCTTGCGTGCAAAGGTCAAAATATGACCCTTAAAAGGCAGCTCAAGATAAGAGGTATCCTCTGGCCTTACGTGCTGACTGCTAAAACCAAACTCTAGCATTTTATTGGTCAGCTTATTTTTGCGACCACGCCCAGGGTCGACGATGATGACCTCACAAGTTGGCCGCGCATGGCGCTCGATGAAGTCAGCTAAGATATCGATATGCTGGTCTTCATAGAGCAAGTCGCTACCGATAATCATATCAAACGTGCCCAGATGGCTGTTGTTATCATGCCAGTCTAGGCGCTCAAAATGTATCTCTTTGTTATTGTTTAAAGTGGTATTACGATCAAGGAAATACTCAACCGTCGGATGATAGTCAGTTGCAGTAATATCAGCACGTCTGTGGTTGAGTAGCAGGCTAGACAACGCCATGCCGCAGCCGACTTCTAAGATACGCTTACCAGCCACATCGTAGTTAAGCATATGATTGGCCAGCACCAAGCTTGATGGCCATATCACCCCAAACATCGGCCAAGACGCCGAGCAAATACCGAGGTTTAACGCCTCATCATTGGGATCACTAAATTGTTGATTGTCACGTAGCGTACAAATATGGATGTCGGTATTGCCGATTTCAATCGTTTGATAACGCACGCGCACAGTCGTCAGCGAAGTCATAAACTGTCCTAAAAAATAAGCAAGAATGCAAGGTTTGGCAAGGAGTGCCACGTTCAAAGGCTGGGTTTTTTGTGCAATGACGTAATGTGTAGGGAGCTGGTTGATATAAATGGTGGGTCATGCACAGCAGTGGTTATTGGTAAATATTCAACACGGCCTATATGTCAGTTCAATAAAACATCAGTTCAATAAAATCAATAAAAACAGACAAATAGAGTCTGGCAAAACGTCAAAGGTCAGTATGACGCAATACGGTGCCAGCTACTGTTACGTATGAGGGTAGTATCGTTGCGAAGTGTGCCGCCGTCAGCTATCTCGTTGCGTATATAGAAGTATGGCGGTATGGCATAAAAATAAAGGAGGGCGTTGTAGATAAAAAGAGCGCGCACCGCACCGAGTTGTCTGCTATAAACCCAAACATAGAAGTGGGGTGCGTGCCTCTTAATGAGAATATGATATGTCAGTCATGTCTATTTTTATGTTTATAAAAGTCATGACTGTTACGAGTTATGAGCAAGTACGCCATAGACGCTTAATTTAAAAATCGGAGTCCAGAGGTTTTGAGTGCCCAAACCAGCTCTACAAAAGCGCGGCTATTGGTGAGCGGCTCGCCATCGATGATAAGTACATATCCTGAGCCATCAATCCATAAAAACACAAAACTGGTCTCAGGAATCAATAAGTCAACCTGCTGAAAAAACGAAATTGCTTGGCTTTCTACTGCCCAGCCGCGTTGTTTTTGGCGCAGCATAAAGCCTGAAAAGTCAGCCGCCGCCACACTCAGCATATCCGCTTCTTCTTGGTTATAGCCGATACGCGCCAGACAAAAGCCCTCATCAGAGCCGATGGCAGCACGGCGCTTACCAGATAGGCTAGCGACGACATAAGGCAAAAACTGATCCAATGGTAAGTTGGGCGCGGGCAAAAACAGAGACAACTTTTCGATCCAGCCGGCCTCTATAAAGCGCTGTAACCACGCCTCAGAGTAGCGCTCTAGCCAATCCGCGGCGAGTAGGGTTTGCTCATAAGAGAGTAGGTCTTGTAACGATAGCTGCTCCTCTGTAGGTTCGCTTTGGGAAAATGCCTCAAAAATACCGGCTGGGGTTAGGGTAAGATAGGTTTTATCAGCATTTAAGTAAGAGGACATAGCGGCTACCATTGTGATGAAATTATAAAACAGGCGATAAGTTAAGTTTTGATGGTTTTGGTTTGGTCAAGGCGTTGTTGGCAGTTGTTCCAGCGCTCATCAAAGTGCCAGTCGCTTTTGCCTAAACGAAACCAAACCAAAGAAAAAGCCAGACGGTCATTGCGAGCGATACAGTGGGCAAAAAACTCGTTTTCGATTTGTTCAATCGTGCCCCAGTCCTCCTCGGCACGTGCTTGCATCAGCTCGGCGGTGATGTCTTTGGAGATTTCTTTGGCATCGTCGCTACTGATGCGCAGTCGCTGTTTTTGCTCATTGAGCGACGGCGATATCAATACACTCCAACGCGTCGCCAGCATACTGTTGCGCTGGATATAGCGTTTTTTGTCGATGCAGTCGCGAAAACCTTGTGCAACATGAGGGTACAGACGGTCTTTAATACGGGTAAATAGATTATTGACATCGTAAGGAATATCGTACCAGCAGCCATAAAAAAAATCTGCCACCGCGCCCTGTAGCGGCTCTTTTTCGCTCAGCAGTAGGGCAGCATTGATACGCTGCTCATGAAAGTGACGATTGGCAGGTGCCAAAAACACTTTGCGTGAGTAAAAGCGAAACGCACGGCGCGCCTCGGTCTCGGCTTCTTTGATCAGATCTACATCAGACATAACAGGATCCTTTAGGTCACATCTTCGTTGCGGTTATTCTTGCCTTGATAGCGGCTGCGCCTATGGTGTTGCGTTGTATGGACATGACCCAATAATCACGGCGATGACAATCGTCATCGACCATGAAAAAATAAAATCAGCCAAAGCAAGATAGCAAGTAACGACTAATCAAGCAAGGTTTCCATCAAATCAATCATAAACTCGGCGTCTTCTTCATCCATGGCCTCAAAACCTTGCGGCATACCAAGCTCGGCCAATGCTTCTTGACCGTCTGGGTCGTTGTGCAGGTTGAGTATGGCATTCATAAAGATATCGGTATCTGGAAAATCGTCTTTGATCAGCAGCACATGACTGATATCAGCCAAATCACTTTCGATCAGTACCGATAGCTGAGCTTTGGTCAGACGAGAAAAACCGTGAAATACCTCTGCTAAAAAGAACGCTGCCTGCACATCGCCTTTGATGACTTTACGCGCGGCAGCTTGATATGTTTCGGTGACATCCCAGCTCAGATCAGACTCTGCTATATCGACAGCCTCAAGCAGGCGCAAACCGATCAGCTTGACATCGCGGTTGTTTGCCATCGCGATGGTGGCACCAGCTTTGATATCTTCTAAGGCGTTGATGTCGCTGTTGGCACCAGCGGCGATGACCATTTCGTCAGATTTGCCGATAGGACGTGCGACCGCTTTGTAGCCTTGTTCACGGATCAAAGTTGCCGCATCAAAAGGGTTGGCATAGATGACCTGAATGTCCCCAGCCGTGATGATTTGTTGTTGCTCTGCGTGTGAGGCTGGCGTATTTAGGTGCATGTTTAAGTTGGCACGCTTTTGAATCAAGGTGTTAAACATATGCCAACCTGCAAAACGCTCAGGCGAAAAATCAGGGGCGATTAACATATTGTGTGTCGTCATGATTTACCCTTCCTCATTTTGTTTCATATCAGCGTACTGCGCCTGCATGGCTTCGATTTTGCTACGTGATGGCTTGCGGCGTACTGAGGTATAGCCCACGGTTTCACCGCGGCGCACGTTTGGCACCACAGTGGCATAAACCCAGTAGTGACTGCCGTCTTTACATAGGTTTTTGACGTAGCCATGCCACTTTTTTCCAGCTTTTGCTGTGTCCCACAAGTCTTGATAAGCCGCTTTTGGCATATCAGGATGGCGCAGGATAGACTGCGGCTGGCCAAGCAGCTCGTCTTTGGTGTAACCACTAATCTCGACAAAAGCATCGTTGACGTGGGTTAGGACACCGTCTAAGTCGGTACGCGAGACGATAAGCTTACCATCAGGATAAGGGCGCTCAATACCTGTATCATAAATGGTGCGAGAGGTACCGTCATAGTAAGTCAGCGTCATCTGCTCAGCTGGCATATCCGGCTTTGGTGCATCAGGGATTGGAGAACCCATAGTAATCTCCTTTATTTATTGTTGTATTTATCTATCGTTGTATTCGTCGTGATTGACTGGCAAATAATGATCGATTAAATAAGTTTTGCTAGGGCTTCTGAGGCGCGTTTGATGTCCAAAAAGATCAAACCGAGCTTGGCGTTTGGCTTGGCCATGATGGTCAATACCGCTTCATCGCCTGCTGAGGTCATGATGACATAGCCTTTTTCGCCTTGGATCATAATACGATCGATACTACCACGCGCCAGCTCGCGACCTGCACGATCACCCAATGACAATAAAGCGGCTGACATAGCGCCAACACGGTCTTCATCAACGCCTAACGGTAGGGCTGATGCGATCATTAGACCATCGTTAGAAATTAGGGCAGATGCTTCGACATCGGCAGATGAGCTGTTTAGGTCTTCCAAGATTTGCTGGAACGAATCTGTACGCATATCACTTTCTCTATGACGGGTTATTGAATGGATGAGATCACTATCAGCGACACTAAAAAGGGCTGAAGCAAACGCTGGTCATTATAAACCCTTACTACTTATATTGATATATGTTACAGCAAACAAATGGCTGGGTTCTGCTATTTTTTGACCGTCTAGTTATCATTATCAACCTTTTATCTGTTGTTTTTACTTTTAAAACGAACTAAAGTTTGCAGTAGGGCTTTATTCTCTCTATTTGGCTCAGCCATTTGCAATCAGACAGTAGGCTTGTATCAATTTTTGCTTCATTTACTCAGCGCTTTGCTTCATGCTCGCAATGCCTAGCAGCCTGCGTAGCGGCCAGATAAACGAATGATTTATACAAAAAACGTTGACCATAACTTTTCATGATGGTGATATTCACTAGACTTATACCCCAAAAAAATGATATATAGTTATAGGATAGAAACGGTCATTGCTACTGAGCGTCTTGTTCAGGCGTCACATTATCCCGCTTTTCTACTCCCACGAGCCTCTGTATACCACAGTGTATAGGGGCGATTGTAGTCTTACATCAATGTCCATAATCCCCTTCGTTTGTTGCCATACGACGCGACATCGATGTAAATAAACACGTCCACCATTTTTACCCTAAGGAACCTATATGAGTATCAGTCAGGCCATCGAAAAAGTCGAAGCGCGTTACGCCCATCAACCTGAATTTGTCCAAGCCGTAAAAGAAGTGGCACTGACTATCGCGCCTTTATACGATGCCCATCCTGAATTTCAAAAAATGAAGATATTCGAGCGTTTGGTTGAGCCGGATCGTATTATTTGCTTTCGCGTCAACTGGGAAAACGATAAAGGTGAAGTACAAGTCAACCGCGGCTGGCGTGTCCAGTTCAGCAACGCTCTTGGCCCTTACAAAGGCGGTGTACGGTTTCATCCAACCGTCAACCAGTCAGTGCTTAAGTTTTTGGGCTTTGAGCAAATTTTCAAAAACGCTTTGACAGGTTTGCCGATGGGCGGCGGTAAAGGGGGCGCTGATTTTGACCCTAAAGGTAAAACAGACAGCGAAATTCGCCGCTTTTGCTATGCGTTTATGCGTGAGCTGCACCACTATGTCAATAAAGACATCGATGTGCCAGCTGGTGATATCGGTGTCGGCGGCCGTGAGGTCAGCTATATGTTTGCCATGTACAAAAACTTAACGCGTGAATACGGTGGCGTGTTGACAGGTAAGGGGGTGGGATTCGGTGGTAGCTTGATGCGTACAGAAGCGACAGGCTACGGTGCGGTGTACTTCTTAGAAAACATGCTTGCTGCTCAAAACGAGAGTATCGAAGGAAAAAAAGTACTGGTGTCAGGGGCAGGCAACGTCTCGCTCCATGCCGCCGAAAAAGCCTGCATGCTAGGCGCGACAGTTCTGACGGTCTCCGACTCACAAGGGACGCTCTATGATGCAAATGGCCTAAATCAAGAAAAAATCGATTGGCTAAAAGCGCAAAAAGCCCAGAGCAAGCCACTGTGCGATTATGTCGAGGTCTATGGCGGTGAGTGGTTCGCGCAGCAAAAACCTTGGCATATCAAAGGTGATATCGCCATTCCATCAGCCACACAAAACGAAGTCAACGAAGACGATGCCAAACATATGGTCGAAAACGGCATCAGATATATCGTCGAAGGCGCGAATATGCCACTGACGGCAGAGGCAGTCGATCATATCCGCTTGCACCGTGTGCATTATGCGCCAGGTAAGGCAGCAAATGCAGGCGGCGTGGCGGTCTCAGGTCTTGAGATGTCACAAAACTCGGTACGTCAATACAAAACCTTTGAAGAAATAGATGAGCGCCTAAAGTGCATCATGAAAAACATCCATGACTGCTCGGCTGAAGCGTCAGCAAACTATGGTCAAACGGACAACGGCTATATCGACTATATGGCAGGGGCCAATATCGTTGGCTTTAAACGGGTGGCGGACGCACTGTGCGCTTATGGTATCTTAAACTAACGCCTTCTGGCTGCTGAGACACTGTCAAATACCGCGCTTATCATATATAAGCGCGGTATTTTTTTGTTTGTATAAAATATTTATGAGCGCAAAGACTGGTTGCACAATCGAGGTAATAGACGCCGGCTAAAGTTTTTTGGATTATAAAGTATTAATTTATAAAAGTTTTTACATGTTTTACTTGAAGTTACATTAATCTATTTTTTTAGACAGTTTATAAATAATTATCACCGATCTTTTTGACTATCATCAATTATCTCAGTGTTTATCGCACGGGTTTATATCATCAATCATTCATGTCGCGGGCAAACGATGCCGCTGACAATGTCGATATATTTATCAAAGGATGAATCATGACAGTCAATAAGGAGGTCTATTCTGATGGCCGCTCAGGTATGTCGGGCTTATATCCAATGATACAGGATACGCCAAATGCTGAGCGGTTTGCTTGCAGCGTTGGTCAGAATCATAACGATAATGGCAGTGAAGCTATAAGCAATCGAGCGGCGCATGCCTTTGGCGCTTATCTACCAGCTTCCAAACGCGCGCAGACCAGCTGGTATAAAGACCCTGTATTAAACAACCATATAAACAATCATATAAATGAGCATATAAACGAGCAAGTAACCAACCATCTACGTAGCAATGATTGCCTAAAGCTCTACCGCCAAAACACCCAAAGGGGTATAAAAAGTGACACAAACAATGGCATGCAACCTGTCGGTAAATTTGAGCGGATGGAGCGTCTAGCAGATGATGCAGGCAGTACTATCGATCAGGCGATGACTCATGCAGAGGTCGCGCAGCCGATACGCTTGAGCTTCCAATTGATGACCCGTGCTGAGCCTACCACAATGGTGATTGCGACCATACAATCGCTACTAGCCATTAAAGCGGCCGATGATGAGATTTTAATCATAGATAACAACCATACTAAGCGTGAGCTTTATGAGCCTTTGGCAGATTTTTGTCATAGCTTGAAGCCGCATCTCAATGTGCATTTTTATCATATCGATGCGGTGGCAGGGTTTAAGTCTGGTGCGCTCAATTTGGCGCTGGGACTGATGGACCCTAGCGCCAGTCATGTGGTGGTGGTTGATAGTGATTATCAGGCGTTGCCACATGCCCGTGATGCTATTATCAGCGCTATCCACGAGTATCCTGAGCATGCTTTATTGCAATTTCCGCAGTTTTATCGTGATGCAGATAAAGCGGATATCCATAGCGAATTAAACCATTATTTTAACCATCATTTATATCGATCTTTTAACCGTCAGCGGGCGTTATCTACAGGTACTTATGCGGTGATACGCCGAGATGCTTTAGTGGGTTTGGGCGGCTGGTCAGGAGCGTCCATTACTGAAGATGCGCAGATGGGCGTGCTGCTCCATCGTATGGGTCTGCACAGTCGTTTTATACCCAAGGTGATTGCTACCGGTATATTGCCCACCACGCTGTGTGATCTGATCGCTCAGCGGCAGCGCTGGGTATATGGCAATGCACAAGTGCTCAATAGTTACTTTGTTAGGCCGGCGTCTTTGACCGCCGATAGCAGCGCAAATACAAATGTAAGCCAGACGATGGGCGAGCGTTTGCAGTATATGCGTGCGCATTTTTCGCAGCTGAGTGCCTGGATTAATTTTACGGGAATTTTTATCGTGCTGCAGATCTGTACGCTGCTTATCGTGCTGGCGGCTCTGATAATAGGCGCACAGGTGGATATGGCGATGTTGCTTACGCCCTTATATGTGGTTTATGCGGCTTATGGCGTGTTTTTGTTGCGACGGCTGTGGGCCTATGCACAAGACCGCTCACCACTTAATCAGCAGGTAGCTCAGCACGTTACGCCAACCTTTATCAATAAGCTACGAGCGTGGGCACTGCATCTGAACTTTTGGGAAATCGGTGCGTTGTCATGGTGGCCTGTGCTGTGGGGCCGCGACAAGCCATTTGTGTGTACGCCCAAACAGGTGGTGATCAGTAGCCGCCGCAGCGTATGGCAGGCCAATGTTTGTGCCTTACCAAAACTGCTACTCATACTTAATATCATCACTTTGGCTGTGACCTCACCGCTATCAGCGCTGTATTCGCCTTTGTTATTTGTCAGTGCGCTTGTGGTCACTGTCCTCAAGCTATGGTCTGCAAAGATAGCTTTTGATAACTATGGGTATCATCCTGAGGTGAATGACCGCTATGCTGATGAGCATGACACGTATGACGAGATCAATAACACTGTAAACCAAAGCTGTGTGATTAAAAATAATGTCGCTAAAAATAAAAAGACGGCTAGAGATAATATTACTAAAAATAAGCACCCAAATAACACCGATCCAATAAAAAAATATATGGCTGAATAAAATAATAAATGGATGACGTATGCTGACTTCTATCAAAACCAATTCAAATAGTCATATAAAAGCTAAAACTCCTAACATCATTATGCATAAAGCATATGACTTGTCTGAATCATCAGCGGCGTGTGAGACAACCGATGGGGCAAACATTCAAGTAAGAAGACCACTACGTATTGCCATCATCGCTCACTCGTTATATCCCATTGCCCAGCCTTATGCAGGCGGTCTTGAGATGATCACTCAGCTGATTTGTGATGAGCTGGTGGCTCAAGGCCATCAGGTGTTGCTCTACGCTCATGCGGATAGTCAAACCCATGCCACACTAGTGCCCTTTATGACCCGTGATGAATTTGAAAAGACAGTTTATCCCAATGAGCATGAGTCAGTAGAGATGAGCCGTGAGGAGCTGTATCAGTATTTGGTCTACCAGCAGGCGCTGCGCGATATTATTAGCCGTGATGAGATGGGAATGATCGATGTGGTGCACAATCATAGCTTGCACCATGTGCCGATGATGATGGGTCAGACGTTTGGCGCACGGTTTTTTACCACGTTTCATACGCCGATTTTTCCGCAGCTGCGTCTGGCGCTACTGACGCTACGTCTGGGGACGCAGACTCAGTTTACGGCAATCAGTGGTCATCAGCAGCAGTTGTTTGCTGAGTTTGTGCCCTCGCATGTGGTCTATAACGGCATCGATGTCCACTCATTTACTGCCAATACAAACCCAATTGCTGATGAAGTGTATTTTTGGTACGGGCGTATCTGTCCTGAAAAGGGCACGCATTTAGCGATGGACTACTGCAAAGCGGCAGGCAAGCGCCTGATTATTGCAGGACCCAAAAGTAATGAGGAATACTTCGATGACTATGTGGCACCGTTATTAGAAGCCGATAGAGCGAGCGCTGCGCCGTTATTTGATTATGTTGGACATTTAAGTAAGGATCAAATCAACGAGCAGTTAAGCCAATCGACCGCCATGCTATTTACCAGTACTTGGGATGAGCCTTATGGTCTGACGCTCGCTGAGAGCCTCGCTTGCGGTACGCCCGTGATTGGCTTCGATGTCGGTGCCAGTGCTGAGATTATCACGCATCAGACAGGTATTATCGTACCCAAAAAGGATAAAAAGGCATTTATACAAGCATTTGCTGACATTCAGTATATTTCGCGAGCAGCCTGTTGCGCCCGCGCTGAGCAGTTTTGTTCAGTCGCTACGATGGTCGATGGTTATCTGCGTTTATATGAGCAGGCAGTAGCGGTTGATGACAGCGATAGCATCCAAGAGGCGTTTGTCTAGCATTTTTCTTTTTTCTTTATGTAGTGACTATCAATGACTGCCTTCATCTCTTAGGAGCTTTTTTACCATGCGTATCGGCTACTATGCTCATCACCACGGGTCGGGGCACTGCCGCCAAGCAGATAAGCTGGCCGCCTTACTATCACCAGAGCTGCGTCAGCAAATGACGGTGTTTACCAGCTTACCTGCTGATGGTTATCGCTTTAGCAGTATAAATGATGAGCACATCGTACGTTTAGACGCTGAGGATGAGCGACCAGATGATGTGCTAGCGGGGCGAGCAGGCGAGTATTGGCAGCCAAGCTGTTTGCACTACTCGCCAGTGGGTAACAAAGACATTCAGAGACGCAGTTGGCAGCTGCTTGATGAGATACATCAGCGCCAGATTGACCTGATGATTATTGATGTTAGCGCCGAAGTGGCTATGCTATGCCGTACCGCTAGCGTGCCTTATCTCTATGTACGGCTGGCAGGCGAGCGCGATGATGCGCCGCACTTAAACGCCTTTGCGGGCGCGCTTGGATTGTTAGCTCCTTATCCTAAAGCATTGGAGGCGGCAGCCACGCCGGACTGGGTACGACGAAAAACGTTATATTTGGATTTTTTGCCAAGTAAAGCCCAAGGTTTGCCTAGCTTTTGTGAGTTTATAGACGAGCTTATGACAGTGACCCATGATGATGCTATTCATAAACAACTGGTCGCCAGTGTCGATAAGTCTTCTATCGTTACTGTGATTAAAGGCTATGGCGGGCACGAAGCGATTGATGCCAAGTTGCCAAAGCTACGCCAAATACTACCAGACGCTATAATTGTCTCTCTTGGTCCTATCAATGATGAAGTACGGCATTGTGTCGATATTGCCGCCCACGTTGATGATGTGACGCCATTTATCGCCTATAGTCATCTGCTATTGATGGCGTGTGGCTTGAATGCAATTGCGCAGGCCTATGATTATGCGACGCCGCTTATTGTATTGCCTGATGTGCGCCCGCACCGTGAGCAAGAAGTGATGGCAGAGGCGCTTATTGAGCAAGGCCGTGCGCTTAGTTGGCCACAGTTTATCGCTAAAGCCTCTAGTCTGGACACTCAGAACCTATTGTCTTCTCTCTCCACGAATAATAAGTCGATTGACCATGAGCAGACTGCTTTGATGAGTAAGCAAGCCAATCTGGCGGCGCAACGCTTTATGAGTAGCATTGCTGACTATATTTCTGTAAAAGCTTGGTTTGCGGAATGGCTATTGCCGCAGTTGGACTTAAAACCTAAAAAATAACAAATAACAAAGAAACTTATAATAATAAAAGCAAAGAAGATATTTATGACTACCATACCCCAAGTAGCAAACGCTGCACATACTACGATTCCCACTAGCGTGCCTTTAACGGTCATCACCACCTGTTATGGGCGCAATCGTCATCTTTATAATCTACTTGCTAGTCTGGCGCAGGGGAGCGTCAGGCCGAGCGAGGTGGTTATCGTTAATGATGACGCCGAGGCTGAACGTCTGGCAGACTACGATTTAAATATTATTAAGATAGCAACGACTACAGCGACTGAGCATGGATTGACGAGTAGCGCCTCGTTTGATATCGGTCGTAACCGTAATCTTGGCGCTGCACGTGCTAGCTATGAGACTATGATTTTTTTGGATGTGGATTGTATCGTCGCCTATGACTTTATCGGCGGGCTATATGATAAATTGCAAACGCATCCTGATGCGCTACTGATGGGACAGCCACGTTATTTAACGCGCCCTTTGACGGATGATGAGGGTAGTCAGCTACAGCAAGGTCAAATGGCCGCCGATGCCTTAGACAAGCTATCGGTATTTAACCCTTATCGTGATAATTTTACCCAACATCGCAATGACAATGTCGATGCTAATATTAAAAAAACGCAAGACTATGGCGCATTTTGGAGTCTATGCTTTGCGATAATGCGCCATCAGTTTGAGCGGAACGGCGGCTTTGATACCGATTATGTCGGCTACGGCGCTGAAGACACCGACTTTGCTTTTATGGCACGTGCTTTAGACATTGATTTTTATCTGACCAATGACGTGGTTTACCATCAGCAGCACAGCGTCTACCGGCCGCCACTCAATCATCTCGATAGCATAGTCATCAATGCCAATCGCTTTTATGACAAATGGCAGCATTGGCCGATGGCAGGCTGGCTGGTAGAATTTACACAGCTAGGTTTGATTGATTGGCAAGAGGCGCAGACAATACCCATTGAGATTCTTCGGCAGCCAAGTAGCGCTGAGATTGACGGCGCACATTGTCCAGATGCGCCTTATGTTTAGACGGACTGAAGGCTTAGTTCTGCTAATACCAATGCATCATTAGTAGCAATGAGTAGTTAGTTTTGATGAACATTTAATTTTGATGAGCAACTAATACTGACGGATAATCTCCACACCTGTAGGCGGCGTTGCAAGCGCTTGCCGTTCAAACGCCCAATTATGACCTTCCCAAAAATGCGCGGTCTTATCATCATTATTAAAACCTAACATGATGATCGATAGCGGCGTCACAGCTTTCTGTTTTTGCTGAATATACAGGCGCGCAGATAAGAGTAACCGGTATAATAAAAACCCTGATGTCGGCGCAGAGGAATGGATATCAGTAAAGATAGGATAGTCTGCTACCACACTGTGCTGTTCTGATAGCACAGCGCAATACTCATCGCTACGTAATAGTTTCTCAAGCGGTTCTGGAATCTCTAGCACTCGGTTAGCCGTTATAGGGTCGTCAGTGGGGCTTGGATCATCGCATGGCATGGGAAACTGATAGGCAGCATTCCCAAACAAGATGCCAAGCGGTGCTTGCTTGGTCATATCGAGCATCGCTGTCACATTATTGCTGCGTGGTGGTAGGCCAAAATGCAGTTTACTGTCACCGATTTGTCTAAAAAACAGTAGCTTTGGCAAATCTTTGGCGAGCGGATGATAGGCAAAGAAGTCTGCATGAATAAAATCATTAAATAACACCAACATATCAGTAGGCTGCAATAGCGTCTTTAGGCTTGCTGTATCTATCGACGGGTTGTTGGCGATCAATATCACACGCTGGCTTTGTATTAGCCGCGCCTGCATGATAGGCGGTAGCGCAGCAAATGCTTCTGCAGCAAGATGGCTACTACTGATATTTGGTAGTGATTGATCAAGCATATCTGGCATATCAATGTATTAAGGTATAGACGGTGAGTGAGATTTTTCTCATGTGCTCATTATAGTATAAAGAAGAAGGTGCCTAGGCTTGTTTGAGTTTTGAAAATAGAAAAAATCTGGCAATAAGGTATTGCCAGATTTTTTGTTATGAATAGGTTTTTATAGGAGTTTGTTATACCGTCTCACGCCATCTGCCTTGTACCATGATACCTGTGATAGGATTTAGCCCCATCTGATAAGCAAGGTCAGCAGGGCGGGCGATATCCCACAGTACCAAGTCAGCATCACAGCCCACTTCTATTTTACCTTTGTTGGCTAGACCTAACGCTTGCGCCGCATGAACAGTGGCCCCTGCCAATACTTCTTCGGGCGTTAAATAAAATAAAGTACAGCCCATATTCATCGCTAATAACAGCGAGGTGAGCGGCGAGGTACCGGGGTTGCAATCGGTTGAGATAGCCATCGGCACCTGATGCTTACGCAACGCTTCAATTGGTGGCAACTTAGTATCACGTAGCGTATAAAAAGCCCCCGGCAACAGCACCGCTACCGTGTTGCTTGCGGCCATTTTTTTAATATCGTCTTCTGCCAAGTGCTCAAGATGGTCGCTTGATAATCCTTGGTATTCTGCTACCAAAGCACTAGCGCCTATGTTTGAGAGCTGCTCAGAATGCAGCTTCACAGGCAAGTCTAACGAGCGAGCAACGTCAAAGACGCGCTTAATCTGGTCGCTACTAAATGCGATGTTTTCACAAAAACCATCGACCGCATCGATTAAGCCCTCGCTATGTAAGATGGGTAACCACTGGCAAACTTGCTCTATATAGTCATCGGCATGGTCTTTATACTCTGGCGGTAGCGCATGGGCGGCCAAATACGTGGTGCTAACATGAATGTGGTGTTTGTCGCCGAGCGCGCGGGCGACTTTTAGCATTTTGCGTTCAGTATCCAGATCCAGTCCATAACCAGATTTGATCTCAATACTGGTCACGCCTTCTTTGATGAGCGCGAGCAGGCGTTTTTCACTTTGGGTAAATAGTTTTTCTTCACTTGCTGCGCGGGTGGCGCTCACTGTCGAGACGATGCCGCCACCTTGTGCCGCGATATCTTGATAACTGGCACCTTGCAATCGCGCTTCAAACTCATTGCTGCGGTTGCCACCATAAACGATATGGGTATGACAATCGATGAGTCCAGGCGTGATCCAATTGCCATGTACGTCTTTGATTTGCTCGCTTTGATAATGGGTGAGGTGCGGCTTGATTTGCTCATGCGTACCAACCCATGCGATTTTGCCGTCTTTGATACCGATAGCGGCGTTTTCCAATTGACCATAAGGGGTGCTTTTGTTTTGATCATTGCTTTGATTGGCACTTTGGTTTTCACTTTGATTGTTGTTGTAAGCATCAAAGCCGTATTGCGCTGAAAAGGTGGCAAGATTGGCATTGATAATAACGTGATCAAATGAAGTCAGGGTATTAGTAGTATTGTTGTCAAGTATTTGGGCGCTAGTGTGGTTCATAATAAGCTCCTGCTTGTGGTTAACCAACTATTTTTTTTGTCTATGTTAAAAGTAAATGCTGCTCGATAATAGTGGCTAAGAGGCGAGCGGCGACTTTACAGCTGCGTGCATCAACATCAAAGGTCGGATTAATCTCGGCAATATCAGCTATTTTTACTTTGCCTGATGCCATGATACGTTTGACCGCGCGCTCAACGAATGCCAAGTTAATACCATAGGCGGCTGGTGCACTGACACCAGGTACCACGCTTGCTGGCAAGCAATCCATATCAATGGTTAAGTAGACCACATCAACGTCATTGATAAAGGTCTCTATTTGCGCCGCAATTTTTTTCCATTTCTTATTGGCGCAATCTTCGTCACTGATAATATGCACGCCTAACTGCTCAGCACGGTCAAAGAGCGCAGCAGTATTGGAAAATCGACTGACGCCGATACAGCAATAGTGAAATGGTTGGTCTTGCGCCTCAAGGTGCTCGGCTATTTGGCGAAAGGGCGTGCCAGAGGTGGCGACATCAGACTGACGAATATCTAGATGCGCATCAAAGTTAATAATGCCAATACGCAGCGGCGCATTGTTGTTACTGGTAGCATCTGTCTGCTGTAGCGCTTGCCACAATCCTAAAAAGCTGCCATAAGCGATGGCATGACCGCCACCAACTCCAATGGGTAGCCCGCCTTGCTGGATAATGTGACTGACTTTATCAGCGTAGGTTAATTGAGCTTGCTCGAGGGTGCGCTCGGCAAAGTCATCATTATCATGGCAGTAAATATCGCCAGCATCACCCAGTAGCGTTGACAGTTGACCCTCATAGCGCTGTTGCAGCTCAGCGATGATGGGCAGCGCTGCAAATGCCTGACGAATCAAAGGCGGCGCCGCTCTGGCTCCCACGCGTCCTTGATTGCGTCTGACACCTTGATCACAAGCGAAACCGACCAGTCCAATGCGCTGGCCGTTTTGCTGGCCGTTTTGCTGGTTGTTTTGTTGACTGCTGCTATCAAAGGTATAAGGCTGCGCTATTTGATACCAATAGCGGGCGCGCGCAGTTTCAAACGGCTCGGCACGTCCAGTCCAGCGGCTCATATCAGCGGCGCTGTGGCTCACGGCTGTGTCAGGCATTGATAGGCTCATCGCTGATTTCCTTTAATCCGTATTGCTTGTGTATATTTGATCCGCTACAAAATAAGTACAGTGCTACTGGTATAAACTTTCTTTGCTTACTGTGTGACTTCGTCGCTCCAGAGGCGGCATAAAATTCATCCCAGTAGCACGCCATAAAAGCTGTACTCTTTTTATTTAGCACTTACTATAGAAGGATGCTATTTATTTAGACTCGTACCAATTGCTACGCAGTGCCTGCCAATGCTTTGTCAGCGCACCATCTAATACCAGCTGTTTTGCCGCTTCAATATCAGGGGCTAGGTAGCGATCTTTGTCATAAAAAGTCACTTGCTCACGCAATTTTTGATGCGCGGCCTGTAATGCTTCGGAAGTAGCAAGATTACGATGGAAGTCGATACCTTGACCAGCAGACAATAGCTCAATGCCAACGATGGTAGCCGTGTTGTGCGCCATCTCATATAAGCGGCGGGCACTATAAGTGGCCATCGACACATGGTCTTCTTGGTTAGCAGAGGTTGGGATGCTATCGACGCTGCCTGGATGGGCGATGGATTTGTTTTCTGAAGCCAGCGCTGCGGCCGTCACGTGAGCGATCATAAAGCCTGAGTTTACCCCTGCATTTTCTACCAAAAATGGCGGGAGGCCACCTGACAAGGTTGCATCAATTAATAAAGCCACACGGCGCTCAGACATAGAGCCAATCTCAGCGATTGCTAAAGCGAGCATATCAGCGGCAAAGGCCACTGGCTCAGCATGGAAATTACCCCCTGAGATAGCAACAGGGCCATCTTCATTGTTAAAAATAAGCGGATTATCCGTCACCGCATTAGATTCAATTAATAACGTTTTGCCTGCTTGGTTGATGATATCAAGGCAAGCGCCCATGACTTGCGGCTGACAACGTAAGCAATACGGATCCTGCACTCGATCATCTTGCTCGTCATTGTGCGAAGCACGAATAGCACTGCCTTTAATCAGCTGACGATGGGCTTGTGCAATTTGTATCTGACCGTGATGACCACGCACTTCATGAATACGGGCATCAAATGGTGAATCCGAGCCTTTGGCGGCATCGATAGACATAGAGCCGACGATGGTGGCGGTCTCAAGTAAATCCCTTGCTAAGAAATAGCCACGTAATGCCAGTGCCGTTGAGACCTGCGTACCATTGATAAGGGCAAGGCCTTCTTTGGCTGCTAGGGTGATAGGCTCAAGACCATGCTGCGCTAGTGCCTCAGCGGCAGGGACTTTTTTGCCAGCGACATAAACGTCGCCTTCGCCCATCATCGCCAGCGTCATATGCGATAAAGGCGCAAGGTCGCCAGAAGCGCCAACGGAGCCTTTGGCGGGAATGTTTGGCGTAATTTGATGATTAATTAAGCCAAGTAAACTATCGACGACCTCGCGGCGGACGCCAGAGACGCCTTGAGCGAGGCTGGCAACTTTCATCACCATAATCAGCCTGACTACGTTGTCTGGCAGCGCCTCACCCGTACCGACTGAGTGCGAGATGATCAGGTTGCGTTGAAGTAATTCGAGCTGATCATCACTGATGCGGGTCTTGGCTAATAGACCAAAACCAGTATTGATACCATAAGCGCTTTTATCACGGGCGATGATGGTACATACATCGTCGTGTGAGGCATCGATTGCCTCATAAGCGCTGGCGGGTAAGGTGAGGTGGACTGGGTGATTATAGATATCACGTAGCATCTCAAAGCTTAGCTGGCGAGGGTGGAGGGTCAGGGTTTTGATAGCGGTCATAGGAGAGTCCCAAGGTTAAAAACAATATGAATAATATGCTTTAGTGTTCTGATTTACTTAATGGTATCGGCTCGGCGCTGGTGCTGGCAGATGACGCGATTTAAGCCATCCAGCCTACATACATAGCAAAATGTCCGAACGCGGCTGCGAGTAGGACGCTAAGGGCTACACGCTCAAACCATATGACGATCATTTTGCCAACCGATACTGGAATTTCTGTTGCGAGTACACACGGAATCATGGCAGAAAAAAACAGCACGCTGCTAATCGATATCACCCCAGCGACGTAGCGTGTTAGGATATCTGCCTCACTGAGTAGTAGTGCTGGTAAAAACATTTCAGCGAGCCCAGCAGACATCCCTTTAGCAGCCACTAGAGGCTCTGGCAAGCCGCCGAGCCATGTAAATGGATACAAGAGCAGACCCATTACATCAAACACTGGGGTGTATTTGGCTAACAAAAGACCGGTCAGCCCGACAGCAATAATCGAGGGCACAATGGCAGCAGCCATCATCAGACCATCGCGAAAATTGGACCATAAAATCTGTTTTAGATCAGTTGCCTGACGCGACGTCGCTAAGCCTAAATCAAACGCGGCGGTCAGCCGTTTGCCACGGGTATGATCGAGTGGCGGGCGTTCAACGTCATTGTCAAAAAGGCTGATGGGCGGAATACGAGCGGTAATAGCGGTGACGATAAAGGTAATCACCAGTGTTGACCAAAAAAATACGTTCCAAAACTCCATTAGGTTTAAGGTCTTGGCAACAATCACCATAAACGCTGCCGATACCGTAGAAAACCCAGTAGCAATAATGACGGCTTCACGCGCTGAGTATTGTTTTTGTAGGTACACACGATTGGTAATCAATAAACCAATAGAGTAACTACCCACAAAAGACGCAACGGCATCAATTGCCGATGAGCCAGGCGTTTTCCAAATAGGTTTCATAATCGGCTGCATTAGCACGCCGACCATCTCAAGCAAACCAAAACCCACCAAAAATGCCAAGATTAATGCGCCAATAGGGACAATCATACCCACAGGTAATGCCAGCTTTTCAAACAAAAATGGCAGCATGTCAGCTTCCATCATATAGGCAGGGGCGGTGCCAGTCATATACATCACCGCCAAAACCAAACCGATTATCTTAAACACGGTCAGGATTTTGTGGGTGAGGTTTTTGCGCCATGAACCGTCTATGAATGGCTTGCTAACACCAAATATCATCAGCAAAAACAATAAGGTCACAGATAAGGTGTGTTGCTGAGTGACCAGATAAGTGGCCCCATGATCAAACAAAATCGTGCTTTTGTCACCGATGGTAAAGGGCACAAAAAACATCACTAAGCCAATAGCACTAAAGACGATAAGTTGTAATAGTGCGATGGGTTTCGACAGCAGTTTGTTAGACGATGGCGGCGTCGTCATAGCATCAGTATCGGCGTGATTTATGGTGTTTTGCTCAATCATATTATCCTCCTTGATAAAATGTATTGGGTAAGCTATTTAATCATCGGCAGATGTAAGCCATAGTCCTTAGCGGTTTTGATCGCCAGCTCGTAGCCGGCATCGGCATGACGCATCACCCCTGAGCCGCAATCATTGACCAGTACGCGCGATAAACGTTTAGCGGCGCTTTCTGTACCATCGGCGACAATGACCATGCCAGAGTGCTGCGAGTAGCCCATGCCCACGCCGCCGCCATGATGGAGTGACACCCAAGTAGCGCCGCCTGCGACATTGAGCATGCCATTTAATAATGCCCAGTCAGATACAGCGTCCGAACCATCTTTCATGCTTTCGGTCTCCCTGTTTGGGCTGGCAACAGAGCCGGTGTCCAAATGGTCACGGCCGATGACGATGGGGCCTTTGAGCTCACCGTTTTTGACCATCTCGTTAAATGCCAAGCCTGCTTTATCACGTTCGCCCAGACCTAACCAGCAAATGCGGGCTGGCAGGCCTTGGAAGTGAATACGCTCTTTTGCCATATCCAGCCAGCGATGCACATGGGTGTTTTCAGGGAACAGCTCTTTGATTTTTTGATCGGTTTTGTAGATATCTTCTGGATCGCCTGATAGCGCCACCCAGCGAAACGGCCCTTTACCTTGGCAGAACAGCGGACGAATATAAGCGGGGACAAAACCTGGAAAGTTAAAAGCGTCCTTAACGCCTTCGTCAAAAGCGACCTGGCGAATGTTATTGCCATAATCAGTGGCTGGTATGCCCATGTCTTGTAGATCCAACATGGCCTGTACATGCACCGCGCAAGAGGCGGCGGCAGCTTTGCTCAGTGCGGCGTGTTGCTCTGGGTTTTCTTGCGCCGCCCTCCACTCATCAACGCTCCAGCCACTTGGCAAGTAGCCATTGATTAAATCATGAGCGGAGGTTTGGTCAGTGACTAAGTCAGGTTTGATTTCGCCTGCGTTCGCACGCTTGACCATTTCAGGCAGGATATCGGCGGCGTTACCAAGTAGGGCGATAGAGACGGCTTCACCAGCGGCGGTATGCTCTTTAATCAGCTCATAAGCATGGTCGAGATCGTCCGCTTGCTTGTCGACGTAACCAGTACGCAAGCGAAAATCAATGCTCGACTGCTGACATTCGATGTTTAAAGAGGTTGCACCAGCAAAGCTTGCGGCCAATGGCTGCGCCCCGCCCATACCGCCAAGACCAGCGGTCAAAATCCAGCGTCCGCTCCAATCGCCATCATAATGCTGGCGACCTGCCTCCACAAAGGTCTCATAAGTGCCTTGGACGATGCCTTGGGTGCCGATATAAATCCAGCTGCCAGCGGTCATCTGCCCATACATAAACAAGTCTTTACGATCCAGCTCGTTAAAATGCTCCCACGTTGCCCAGCGCGGGACCAGGTTGGAGTTGGCAATGAGCACGCGCGGCGCATTTTCGTGCGTTTGAAACACGCCCACTGGTTTGCCAGATTGTACGAGTAAGGTCTCATCGTCTTCTAGCTCTTTAAGAGAGGCAAGGATTTGATCATAGCTCTCCCAGTTACGGGCAGCGCGGCCGATACCGCCATAGACGACTAGGCTCTTTGGGTTTTCGGCCACATCAGGATGTAGATTATTTTGAATCATGCGATAGGGCGCTTCGGTCAGCCAGCTTTTACAATGTAGCTCGCTACCAGTAGGCGCAGCGATTTCACGGCTGTCATCACGGCGGGTAAAGGTGTTTGCCTTAAGGGTGTTGTCTGTGGTGGTTTCCTTGGCAGTAGTCATGAACAGATCCTTTTGAGTGTGCGTCGCTTATTTACGCCGCGTGTTTACGTGGTCTATTTGCGAGGCATTTAGCGATAATATTGGAATTGCTTAATAAGTTGTATATACAAATTATCAAAGATTTATTTTTCATGCAAGCATTTTTTGTATGGGGTAAGATCTTTGACGTAAGTCTGTCTTAGTGCCGGCTTTTCTTTGTCTTCTGTGGTCGGTGAGCCAACGCAGGTAGTGATGAATGGATGAGGGCTGCCGCGGCGACGGATGGTCATGGTATTATGAGGCTATTATTTTGCTAAAACTGACGGTAAAACACGGACATGACAAAACAAGTTCCCGCTTATCAGCGGATCAAAAACGCAATCTTGGACAATATTCACTCAGGAAAGTGGCAAGCAGGTGAGGCCATCTCTACAGAGATGGCGCTGGCTGAGGAGTTTGGCGTATCGCGCATGACGGTCAACCGTGCGCTAAAAGAGCTGAGCGAGGAGCGGGTGCTGGAGCGCCGGCAAGGCTCAGGGACCTTTGTCGCCCAGCAGCAGTTTAATCATACCTTTGTAGAGGTGCGCAATATCGCGCAGGACTTAAGGTCAGCCAACCGCGATTATCAAGCGCAGGTGGTGAGCAAACGTGTGATCACCGCAAGTATGCTAGATGATGAGCTGCGCCGTAAGTTTGCTATCGACAGTGCGGCAATCTCAGGCGCGAGGAGCGCGGCGGATAGTAGTGCGGCGGTCTTATACGAAGTGAAAATCATTCATTTCGCCGACGGCCTGCCCATACAGTTTGAGGAGCGCTGGGTCGATGCGCAAAAGCTGCCCGAGTTTATCGAGCAAGACTTTAGTATTATCAACACCAGTGAGTACTTGATTGCCAAAAGTCCACTGGAGCGCGGTAGCTATACCATTCGGGCGCTAGCAGCACCAGATGAGATCGCCGCGCTGCTACAGATTGCCCCGCAGTCTCCCACATTGGTGCTGCGCCGTCAGACCTATTCAGCAGGGAAGGTGTTGACCTTTGTGAAAATGTGGCACGCAGGGGAGCGCTATCAGTTCTCAGGCGAGCTGTGACCACAAACGAGCAAAATTGGCTGTTGCTCACTGTTTTTGTACGTTTATTCTTACCTAAGTGCGTTAGTATAGAAACAATTGAGTTTTTTTGTTTGAAAACCTTTTGTTTTAAACCCTTTGTTTGAAAGATAGGGACAGGCTGTGATAAGAAAATGCAGAAAGTAGCCAACACAGTATTGAAAAAATTATCTGCAGTCCTCAAATCGGGCAGCTAAAGCCGATGCGCGCTGTGCGGACACTGTCCAAGTACTATTTGTTTGTAAAGGTGTTTGCCTGCATGGTTTTATCATACTGTTTTCTTATACAGCTTTTGCCTACAGCATGGGCACCCTATACTTTTGCTAGACACTTTTAGACTTATTCATTCATCTTATAAGGACGCCTTATGAAACGTCGTACTCTTTTAGCCCTCGCCGCCAGTACAGTCCTGCTCGCTGCTTGTGGTCAGTCTACTACCAATGACGCCGACAGCAATGCGACTGATAATGCCGCGAGCGGTGGCTCTGATATGCTGCAACGCATCAACGATGGCGGCACGATCAATGTGGGTACTGAGGGTACCTATCCGCCGTTTACCTATCACGATGAAAGCGGCAAGCTGACCGGCTACGATGTCGAAGTCACCCGTGCAGTGGCGGATAAGTTAGGCGTTGAGGTCGAGTTTAAAGAAACCCAGTGGGATGCGATGCTCGCAGGCTTAGACTCGAAGCGTTTTGATATGGTGGCCAACCAAGTCAGCCTAACGACGCCTGAGCGCCAAGCAAAGTACGATCTCGCGCAGCCTTATAGCTGGTCTGGTGCCGTGGTACTAGCGCCTACCGACGACAATCGTTATGGCTCGTGGGATAACCTAAAAGGTCTACGTAGCGCCCAGTCGCTAAGCAGTAACTATGGTGAGCTGGCCGAACGCTATCAAGCCGAAATTGTCCCTGTCGATGGTATGGCGCAAGCGATTCAGTTGGTCAAGCAAGACCGCGCTGACTTTACCATGAATGACAATTTGGCCGTACTCGATTATCTAAAAAAATTCCCAGATAGTGGCCTTGAGATCAAACTGGTTGCTCCGGCCGACGAGCAGCGCGGTTCAGGTTTGGTGCTATTAAAAGGCAATGACGCTGTCGTGACGAAGTTAAATGAAGCCATGAGCGAGCTGCATGCCGACGGCACGCTGACCAAGCTTAGCGAAGAATTCTTTGGTGCTGATATAAGTCAACAAAAATAATGCTAGCGTCTCTTACCTCAGCGTTAACCGATCTATTGGCACTGCTGCCCTTTATGAGTCCTGATCGAGCGCAAATCGTCATCGACTCGTTTTGGCCGATGCTCAAGGGTGGTATCTACTATTCGATACCGCTGGCTTTGATTTCGTTTGCCATCGGTATGATGATTGCGCTGGTCGTGGCGCTGATTCGTATCGTGCCACGTACAGGCTGGCTGCATGAGATTGTCTACCGTCTGGCCCGTATCTATGTCTCGGCGATTCGCGGGACACCGATGCTGGTGCAGTTGTTTATTATCTTTTATGGCCTGCCAAGCGTCGGCGTCAAGCTCGACCCATTTCCTTCAGCGATTATTGCCTTTTCGCTCAATATCGGTGCTTATGCCTCAGAGACGGTACGTGCCTCGATTTTGTCGATTCCAAAAGGTCAGTGGGAAGCAGGCTCGACGGTTGGTTTGACGTATCTGCAGACCTTTCGCCACGTGATTTTGCCGCAAGCGTTACGGGTATCGGTACCGCCATTGTCCAATACCTTTATCAGTCTGGTCAAGGACACGTCATTGGCGTCGCTGGTATTGGTCACAGAGCTATTTAAGCAAGCGCAGATCATTACCGCCCGCAACTATGAGTTTATGCTGGTCTATACCGAAGCGGCTTTTATTTATTGGGCCATTTGTTTGTTTTTGACCTTTATCCAAGGCAAGCTTGAGACCAGACTCGATCGTTATGTGGCCAAATAACCGACAAGTATCGGCCATTGCCGCCATTTCACTCAAGCGACGAGCCAAGTATGGTAGTAGCTATTTGCTTACTCGTGTTTTGTTATTATTCTTTATTTGTCAGCGGAAACCTCTATGATTCAAGTCAGTAATATTCACAAAGCCTTTGGTGACAATCAAGTGCTAAAGGGCATCGACTTGACCATCGAAAAAGGCAAGGTGGTGGTGATACTTGGGCCGTCAGGGTCGGGCAAAACCACGTTTTTGCGCTGCCTAAATGCGCTGGAGATACCCGATCAGGGCGTTATTGCTTTTGAAGACGGTAGCTTGACGGTAGACTTTGCCACCAAGCCTAAGAAAAAAGCCCTGCTGGCACTGCAGCGTAAGTCTGGCATGGTGTTTCAGTCTTATAATTTGTTTCCGCATAAAACAGCGATAGAGAACCTAATGCTTGGGCCGACGGTGGTACAGGGGCAAAGCAAAGTCCAAGCGCGTACGCAGGCGCTGGCCTTGCTCGATAAGGTGGGCTTGGCAGACAAAGCAGATCTGTATCCGTTTCAGCTCTCGGGCGGGCAGCAGCAGCGCATCGGCATCGCACGTGCGCTGGCCATTGAACCGTCGCTGTTATTGTTTGATGAGCCAACCTCAGCGCTTGATCCAGAGCTGGTACAAGACGTACTTGGCACCATGAAGCAGTTGGCCTCAGAGGGCTGGACGATGGTGGTGGTGACCCATGAGATAAACTTTGCTCGTGATGTGGCCGATCATGTGGTGTTGATTGAGGGTGGCCATGTGGTCGAAGAGGGCAGCGCCAAGCAGCTGTTTGAAGACTCTACCCATCCTCGTACGCAAGCGTTTTTACAGCGTATCGAGCAGTAATCGGGCGCAATAGATATTGTCTGGCGCAACCTTGTGACTCTTATATAAAGCCTTTACGCAAAAAATAGCCTCAACGATGACATCATGGTTGGGGCTTTATTTGTTTTTAATCTATTTTTTCACTAAAGCTTTTGTTTTGCTAAAAAGGTTTTGGTCGCCGTCTGAGCCACCTTGGTACGCGCGTAGTCGTGCCATTTAACATGGCATTCAATAAAGCCGCCAGCAAAATCAGTACCACGCCTACATATTGTATCCATGAAAGCGCCTGATGCAGGAGCAGTAGAGCCAAAGCAATGGCGGTCAATGGCTCAAAGATAGTAAAGACCGATGCGCGCGTGGCAGGCAGTTTCTCTAATGCTTTCATATACAGCGCAAACGGCACCACCGTACCAATCAAGGAAAGCCCCAGTGCGTAGCCCCAGGTGGCCAGCGGTAAGGCAAATAGCTGCCCGTAAGTACGATACGTCTCAGGCAACAACAGCAGTACGCCAGCACTGATGATAATTGAGGTAAAAAACACCAACGGCGCAGGGTGGGCATAGTGCATCGCGCGTTTGCCAAGGACACCGTAGAGCGAATAACACACGCCAGATAGCAGCCCAAGCGCGATACCCCAGTTGACTTTTGCCTCATCACCCAGCATCGTCAAACCCACACCAAACACCGCCATGAGTGCCAGTAGCGCTGACTGGCGAGTGATAGGCTCCTGCAATAACACCGCAGAAAACAGCAGGCTAAACACCGGTGCGGTATATAGCAAAGCAACCGCAGGGCCCGCGCCGACATAGATGACGGCAAAAAAATAACAGAGCGACATACCAAGCACGCCTATCAAGGACTGCAGCGCCAGCCCCAGCCACTGCTTTGGTCTTAGAGCAGACAGATGGAGCCAGAGCGTTGGTAGCATGACCAGCACCAAAAAAGCGGCGCTCACGATGCGCAAAATAGTAATCTGCCAGCCACTAAAGCCGCTCTGGTTTAGATAGGTGGAAAATATCCCAAGCGTGCCCCAACAGACCGCAGCGCTAATGATTTGAATGGTGCCTATCCATGACTGCCGCGCTGTCATCGCGCTCTCCGTGTGTGCCATATCGCTCTCTATTTTATTTTCTAGAAAATTCAAACAATAAGCGAGCAGCTGGCAGCCTAGTAGGTGCTGTTTGCTCACTACGCGCCTAAAATAACAAAAGACAACCTGATAAAAGGCTGCCTTTTGTTTGTTATTTTCAGTCTAACATTAAAGCGTTAATGAAGGACTAACACAAGTCCATTAAACTTAAAAGTCGATTTACTTGGGCTGCATGATTTAAACTTGCAGTAAAAAATTGCTTAGCAAGCGTTTGGCACCTTCTGTGGCAAATGACTCTGGATGAAATTGCACGCCCTGAATTGGATAGTCTTTATGCTGCAATCCCATTATCTCATTGCCTGCGAGCGCCGCCTCTGTCAGGCTCAAGTGATGATGGGCGTCATTGGCAACGACAGCAGTGACGGTTAAGCAGTCAGGTAGCGTATCCGCCTTTACCATAAGCGAGTGATAGCGCATGATTTCTACCTCTTGCGGCAAGCCTTGATAAACACCTGCATCGTCATGGCGAATGGCGGAGACTTTGCCATGCATCGGTACGTGAGCTCGTATCACATCGCCGCCGAATACGTGGGCGATACCCTGCATGCCTAGGCAGACGCCCAATATCGGCGTGGTTTTTCCCATGATTTTGATGACTTCTGCACAGATGCCAAAATAGGCAGGATCATCAGGTGCCCCTGGGCCAGGTGAGATGATAATGCGGTCAAGATTCATCGCTTGTACGTCAGCCAAGGTGATCTCGTTGTTGCGTTTGACGATGACGTTTGCAGCGCTAGCGCTGTCTTTATCGTCTCCCATGGTTTGCAAAATCTCGCCGATATATTGATATAAGTTAAAGGTAAACGAGTCGTAGTTGTCGATAATCAAAACATTCATAAGTCATCACTCTTTGCTGAAGTAGAGAGGGGTTTAGGCGGTCATAAAGCTGTCCAACACCACTTTCATGGCAGAGAGCTTACGCTGGATTTCTAAGTATTCATCAGCAGGGTTGGAGTCGTAGACATTGCCGCCGCAGGTTTGCGCGTAGGCGGACTCACCATTGATAAATAGACTACGAATAGGAATGGCAAAAATACAATCGCCATTAAAATTAAAGGAGCCAAGCGCGCCGCCATACGCACCGCGGCCATCAGGCTCTAGCTCGTTGATGACTTTGATTGCCTCGACTTTTGGCGCACCTGATAAAGTACCGGCAGGAAAGTTGCTGGCAAGCGCGCTAAACATATCTTCATCAGGGTGCAAAATCCCAACGATTTCAGAGGAAATGTGCTGCACATGTGAGAAGCGTTTGATGTCCATCAGGCTGCGCACCTTTACCGTACCAAAGCGCGCGACACGGCCGATATCGTTACGGTGCAAGTCGACCAGCATATTATGCTCGGCGATCTCTTTGGCATCGTTTAGCAACGCGCGGGCAAGCTGACGGTCTTCTGCGACATCGACGCCGCGTTTGGCGGTGCCAGCCAGTGGATAGGTTTCCATCTCACCTTGTCGCAAGCGAAACAGCAGCTCGGGGGAGGCACCAATGATGCACTGCTCAGCAAATTTCATAAAGTACATGTGCGGTGATGGATTGACCGCGCGCAGCTTTTCATAAATCGGCATCTTGTCGCCGCTAATACGATATTTGGATTTAAAGCCCACCTCGCACTGAAAGATACGCCCAGAGATGATGTCTTTTTTGACTTGCATGACGGCGCGCGCATGCTCATCTTGGCTCATGCCATCAGCCAAAAACTCAACCGAGGGCGGCTCATAGCAGGGGATGGGTGCATCAAGCAAGGCCTTGATTTGCTCGATACGATTGTCTTGCTGCTCGGTAGGATAGTAAAAATAGAAGATTTCTCCGGTCATCTTATCTAGCGTTAGGCCATCGAGATAGACGCCAAATTTAAAGGGTTCAAAATCGTCGCTTGCCTTTGCATTGAGACTTGGCTCAAAAAAATTGACACTGTCATAACCTAAGTAGCCGACCAGTCCGCCTGTTTGATCACGAGCGATGACGTGCTGCGGGGTGATGCTGCGTAGTAGCTCATAAGGGTTGTCCGTTTGATAGTGCTGGGTTTTGGCGGTTTGATTATCAGTAATTGCCAAAGTTGTGCGGTCAATAGCGGCAATGGTCATCACAGGGTCAAAACCAATAGCATGATGGCGCGCCATATGTCCATCTTCGCCTAGTGACTCAAGCAGATAGCAGGTCTCAAAAGCACGCTCAATACGTTTAAATAACGCAAAAAAATCGATATCTTGGGTGAGTTTGATGCGTTTTGGTTTGCTGGGAATCTCAATCGCCGCAGGCGGATTGTGCTGTAGGGTAGGTGTCATAGTGATGTCCAAAGTGAGTTAGATAGGTGTCAGATAGAGATAGGCAGAATTGATACTAAGCAAAGTTAATACTAAGCAAAGTTGATACTAAGCAAAGTTGATACTAAGCAAAGTTGATACTAAGCAAAGTTGATACTAAGCAAAGTTGATACTAAGCAAAATTGATATAATGGCTAATCGCTTACGCATTTTCTCTATGCGTCGCCAATAAAGCGCTGACGTCATGCGCCTGCATCGCCTTGGCGCCGCGCGAGACAGTGGCAATACCAACCCCTAATTGCTCAGATATCTCACGCTGGGTCACGCCGCGCGCCAACAAATCAAAGATACGTATACGGTTGGCAATCTCTTGCTGCTCTTTTTCTGTCAGCAGCGCGCGAAACAACGCCTCGATATCCGCACTATCAGGACAGTTTGCCAAATGCTGTAATAAGCTGTGATAAGGGTTGGTACTCATGGTATGTCGTCTTATAATAATCAGTCAGATAATAAATAACAGAACAAACTCTCTTGTTTCAGCATTCTAGTACAGTAGTACAAGAAAAACAAGGTATCTGCCTATCTTTTTATGATATTTATTGATGGCGTTGATGCGTCAATCGCCATCTTCCTCCCTTAGGTTTTTCGACCGCCTTTACAAATTATCATTAAAACGCTTAATTTCTCACATTCATTATTGCCAAATTGTTAATACTTGGTTATGATGCCTGTCATTATTTAAATGCTAATAATTATCATTAATATTATTAATGTTATTCGTATGTGAGCCATGCTGTAGCGTCTTGGTGTTTGTCAATGTGGCGATATAGCAATGCATTGATAAATGCAGGACAGGCTACAGTCACAGCTAAAATTTAATATTGATCGTCATCAAAGTGAGTGTGTTATGCGTGAAGTAAAGTTACCAATCTCATCCAATCAATTAACCGTATTATCTATGGGCGTGGCAGCCATATTGTGGACGCAGGCGGCTAGTGCGGCAGCAGACGACATGCCAAGTACTACACTACAGACCATTACCGTCACGGCCAACAGCTCAGTACGAGACAAAGTACAAGAAGATGGCGTGTATGTCGAAGACTATACGCCAGCTGCGCAGGCAAGCCACTTAAGTGATTTTTTGGATGTCATACCAGGGGTTGAGGTCGGTGGCACCTCATCGGTCAATCAGCGCGTGCGTGTGCGCGGTCTTGACGACACCAATCTAAAAGTGACGATTGATGGCGCGCGTCAAGAAGGCGCGATGTTTTATCACATGGGTGATATCACCATCGATCCAGACCTATTAAAACAAGCAGAAGTGGCAGTGGGTAACAACTCTGTCACGCTCGGTAATGATGCACTTGGCGGCGCAGTAGCATTTGAAACGGTCGATGCAGTAGATTTACTCAAACCGGGTCAAAAGGTCGGTGCCAAACTACACGCAGGATACGGCAGTAACAACGACGAGCTACTGACATCAGCCACCGTCTATGGTGCCCCAACTGACAACGTCGATTTGTTGGCCTACTATGGCAAGCGCGATGCAGATTCTGGCGAAGATGGTAGCGGCCGTGAGCTTTTTGAAGACAGCGAAAGCGAAAACATCTTATTAAAAGCAGGGGTTTCGATCCTTGACGATCACCGAGTGGGCGCCAGCTTTAGCCGTACCGAAAAAAAAGGTATCTTTCCATTTCGTCCAGATTTTCCGAGTTTGAGTGATGAGAGAATACCGCAAAAGGTAAGCCGAGATACTTACACTGTCGATTATAACTTTAATCCAGTAAACCCTTTGGTTGATGTTGATGCCAATATCTATCAGACCGAGACCGAGATCTTGCGTGATAACGATACTGAAGTCACGCCTGGCTATGATTGGAACGCTAAGATAAAAACCACTGGCGCGAAAGTTGAAAACACCAGTGTGATTGAGAGTGCGTCGGGTCGCCATAAGCTGATCGCAGGTGCTGAGCACTACCAAAAAGAGTCAGAGATGGCGCGCGACGGTGCGCGTACAGGTAATGATGAAGCCAAAAACACCTCAGTCTATCTAGAAGACCAGTGGCAGATGGGTAAGCTAACCCTCACACCAGGCGTTCGTTACGACCGTTATGAGTCTCCTGAGTTTGTATCGGACGGCAAAACGTATGACAATGTGGTTGGTGCGTTGGCAGCCAGCTATGAAATCGCGCCGCGTACGCAAGTGTTTGCCAGCTACACAGAGCTGTTCAATGGTCCAGATTTAGGCCAGGCGATATTTAACAGCAATGGTGATGGTATCTATGTCAATGATGACCTAAAACCAGAAGAAGGCTATAACTCTGAAGTAGGTGTCGCGACTACGCTACGAGGGCTGACGCTTGCCGATGATGCGCTACAATTAAGTGCAAAATACTTTAAATCAAATATCGAAAACTATCAGCTGTTTATGAGAACTGGTAATCGCCCAGGAAGATTTGGGCTTGACTGTGAGACAGGAGCAATCGGCGGTGAATGCCAAGGTATGTACAACAGTGCCGAGGACTACGAAATTAAAGGGGTTGAGCTGGCAGCCAACTACAGCACTCGTGACTTTGGCATGGGTCTTAGCTATGCGCGCGCCCGTAGTGAAGGCAGTGAAACAGGCGACAGCATCCCATCAGTGAGTGGCAGTGGTGCTGACTCGGGTGATCGCTATATGCTCAATCTAAACTACGAGCCAAGTGATGAGGTGGGACTAGGCTGGCGCAGTACTTATGTCGCGCCGCTCACCGATAACAACCAAGACACCAAGCCAAGCTATGATGTGCACGATGTGTATGTGAACTATTCACCACGTCAGTTTGATGGTCTAAAAGCCACAGTTGGGGTTTATAACCTGTTTGATGAAACTTATGCTAGCCACGCTTCACGCTTAAATCCAGCTGATGCTACGGCTACAGATTTTGAGATGGGTCGTAATATCAAAACCTCTTTGACCTATCAATTCTAATCTAACTGTTATTAGTAATATCTAAAAGCCAGCTCTCTGTCTAAGAGAGCTGGCTTTTTTATGGCTGCTTTTGAGATGAAGACACGCCAAAAAAGAGTCATATCAATATTTAAAAGATAACAGCAAAATAAAAGGATAAAAAATGACCAAACCTACTCCACGAGTATTAGAAGTAAAAGGCATCGCCGATATCACGCCGAACATGCGCCGCATTACGCTTGGCGGAGCGGGGATGCAAGACTTCCCAATCGAGCAAGAAAGCGCCTATATCAAACTGATGTTTGTAGGGGAGGCAGGAAAAAAGCCCATCATGCGCACTTATACCATTATCCAGCAACGTGACGATGAAATCGATGTCGATTTTGTCTTGCATGGTCTCAATCACAAAGGCGCTGAAGGTCCTGCCTCACATTGGGCCAAAACCACACAAGTCGGTGATACTATTTTGATCGGTGGGCCCGGTGCCAAAAAGCTTATCAATCACGAGGCGGATTGGTTTTTATTGGCGGGAGACATGACCGCGCTGCCCGCCATCACGGTAAACTTAGCACAGCTGCCCGAGGATGCCGAGGGCTATGCCGTCATAGAGGTGCTGAGTGAGGATGATATCCAGCTGCTACAAAAGCCGAAGAATATAACGCTTGAGTGGGTAATCAATGCCGAAGCAAGCAGCAATCATTACCCCATTCTTGAGCGTATTAAGACGCTAGGCTGGCCGGCTGGTGAAGTGGCAGTGTGGGCGGCGTGCGAGTTCAATAGTATGCGAGCGCTGCGTCAGTACTTCAAACAAAAAGAACTGGCTAAAAGTCATCTTTATATCTCCAGCTACTGGAAACTTGATAGCAATGAAGATGAGCATAAAATCGTCAAACGCGAAGATGCTGCATTAGGGTTATAAGGTGACGTAGCCACAGTCCTGCTTAACTATAACTATAGCAATGTATCGACAATCACTGGCCGACCTTGATGGTTAAGTACCGTCACATCGACGTTATATAAATCTTTCATGGTAGCTTTAGTTATGACATCGACAGGCTGCCCAACCGCCATCACTTGGCCAGTTTTCATCATGACCACAGTATCGGCAAACTGCGCGGCTTGGTTGATATCATGTAGGACGATGACCACGGTTTTTTGCTGACTGTAGCTAAGCTCGCGCAGCTCACGCATCAGACGCCCTGCATGGTACATATCCAGATTGTTTAGCGGCTCATCGAGCAGTAGATACGGCGTGTCTTGGCAGACAATCATCGCAATCAGCACGCGTTGCCGCTGACCACCAGAGAGTGTCGATAAAAAACGCTCGGCTAATGGCTCAAGCTCAAAACGCTCGATCATTTCTTGTACTTTTTGCTCGTCCTCCGCGCTCGGCTGTCCTTGATGATACGGATAGCGGCCAAACATCAGCAGCTCATGCACGCGCAGACGACCTTGCACTTGGTTGTCTTGCCCAAGCATCGCCACCGTCTTAGCCAAAGTGCGCGCAGGGCAGCTGACAATGTCATGCTCACCAAACATCACTTTCCCAGACTGTAGCGGTTGTAGCCTTGCCATGACCGAAAATAAGGTGGATTTGCCCGCGCCATTGGGGCCGATTAGGGCAATCACTTGGGCGCTTGGTAAGGATAAGCTGATGTCATGCAGGATTTGTTGTTTGCCGATATGGTGGGAGATATTATCGAGTTTAATCATAATAATTCTTATTTTTTAGATAAAATTTAATCAGTTTTAAATAGTTTATGATTTTTTATATAGGTTAATACGACATGTCATCAACGCCGCTGGGTCATAAATATCAGTAGCAAAAACACCAAGCCGCCCGCCAGCTCAATCACCACGGATAACACTCCCGCCATACCCAGTACTTGCTCAAACAGCGTCTGACCGAGGACCAAACAAATCATCGCCACCAAACTGACCAATATCAGGCGCTCGCTATGATACATATGCCGTGCGATGCGATTGGTCAAGGCGCAGACCAGCAAGCCAAAAAAAGTCACCGGCCCGACCAGTGCCGTGGCGGTGGCGACCAATACCGCAATGACCGTCAACAGCCCAAATGCGAGGCGTTGATAATTAATGCCCAAATTAATCGCTTGCGCCTTACCGAGCATCAAGACATCGCATTGATAGCGCCAGCGCCAAATACACAGCGCGCTAATGGTGCAAATAATGAAGCTGATCCCCAATAGCTGTGGGTTGATGGTATTAAACTGCGCGTAACTGGCCGACTGTACCACGACAAAATCATCAGGATTAATCAGGCGCGCAATCAATGCCGATAAGCTGCGAAACAACACCCCAAAGATAACGCCCACCAATATCAGCCGCGTCAAATCCTGACTGCTTTTTGAGAACAGAACTCGAAACAATAATAATGATGCGCCAAACATCAGGACAATCTCAAGGGCGAATTTGGCAATAGGATTGATGCTGGTAAAGCTCATCGCCCCCAAAAAAAACACCAATAAGCTTTGTAGCAGTATATATAGAGAGTCAAAGCCCAGTAGAGAAGGGGTCAAAATAGGATTGTGCGTTAAGGTTTGGAAGAGCAGAGTCGATACGCCAATCGCATAGCCGACCACCATGAGCGCCAGCAGTTTTTTACCTCGTAGTGGCAAGGCAAAGTCCCAATGACCATTGACATTGAGCGTCAAAAATAGCGTCATCGAGATCAGCAAAATAACAGCGGCAATCGACTTTGGGTGATTACTGATCCATGCCCAAAGCTGCTCCAAGCGACTCTGGGTAGAGGGGGCTGCGTGGCTCTCGTTATCTAAATTATTATTTTTTAAACGATGTTTCGCTGAGTCAGTCTTTGTAGAGCGGCCAGTTATAGAGCCATGCTTAGAGGGTGAAAACATACGTAAATCCTACTATGCTACCTGTAATAGTAACAACGCCACACTTATCTAAGCAGACAACAGGACGAATAAATAAAGAAAAGGGTCGATGGTGGTGAGTCAGCTGCTTGATGGCCAGATGCGTTATTATGCGCTACATTGTTATGAGGTGCCTTATTACAAAACGCCTTATTACAAGACGCTTTATCGCTCAGCAGGCGCGCGCAATAACAACCATAAAAACAGCACCGTGCCGACCACACCAAACACCGTGGCGACCGGCACTTCAAAGGGGTAGCGGATAGAGCGCCCGATGATATCGCAGAGCAATACTGCCGATGCGCCCAGTAGCGCGACAGCTGGCAAGCTACGGCGCAGTTTATCGCCCATCAGCCGACTGACGATATTGGGCACCACCAAGCCAATAAAAGGAATCATGCCTACCGTCACGACGACGACCGCGCTCATCATCGCCACCATACCGACGCCAAGCCAAGTGACCTGCCGCTTACTAATGCCTAAGTTCAGCGCGATATTATCGCCTAGCCCAACGATGGTTAGCTTATCAGCGATGATATAAGCCAGCACGCACAGCGCGCCCGTTAGCCATAGCAGCTCATAACGCCCTGCCAAAACGCCAGAGAAGTCGCCAAATTGCCAAACGCTAAGCATCTGTAGCGTCTCGGTCTGATAGGCGATAAAGGTCGTCACCGCCTCGATGATACCGCCAAAGACGATACCGATGAGCGGAATCATCAAAAAATCCGTCGGCGGAATGCGGTGAATAAGTAGCATAAACAGCATCATGCCACCGACTGCCGCAATGGTGGCGACACCCATTTTGACCAGTAGCGCACTGGCAGGGAACAGCAAGCTGACGACCAGCAATCCCAGTGCTGCGCTTTGGGTGGCCCCTACCATCGATGGCTCAACAAAGCGGTTTTTTAGCACCACTTGCATGATCATCCCTGCCACCGCCATGGCGACACCAGTCAAAATAATGGCAATGGTACGCGGTATGCGGCTCACCAGTAGTAGCGAGCTGTCTGAGTTGGCGCTATGGTTGATGAGGCTATGAAAAATACCAGACCACGAAAAATCCGCCACTCCAATGGACAAACTTAATAACACCAAAAGCCCCATCATGATGAGGCTGGCTGTGTTGATAAGCCATGGCGGTATGGCCGCATGCCGACGCGTGTGGCTCAGAGCCTTGCTGCCGCTTTGCCAAGGTGATGATGTGGGCAAAGCGGGACTGGTCTCAAGACTATTGGCGCGGGTCTGGGCACGCGATGAAAATAACGACATAACGGCTACTGGCTCATTAAATAATAGGTCAAAAAATAGCTGGTATGGTTGCCGCGTTTATTTTGCGCTTGCAAACGCATTTTTGATCGTGGTCAGATCTTGTATCCATTGATAATAACCACCAAAGGCGAGATAAGAATCTGGACTTAGATAAACCACTTGGTCTTTTTGCCACGCGGTGGTTTGGGCGACCAGCGGATTGTCTAAGACTGCTTTGGCACCCACGCTGTCTTCACCGATAGCGGCGCTACGATCGACGATGAATAGCCAATCAGGGTTGGTCTTTTGTAGATATTCAAAAGAGATCGGCTGGCCATGACGACCGTCTTTGATTTGATCATCAGCGATCGGCACATTGACGACATTATGAATAAACCCATAGCGTGAGTCAGCGCCATAGACAGACATTTTATTGCCATTGACCATCACCACCAGACCGGTGCCACTGTCTTTGGTGACCGCTTTGGTCTCTGCAATTAAGCTGTCGATATTGCCTTGTAATTTGGCTGCTTGCGCACTTTTACCAAACAGCGCGCCAAGATCGTGCAAACGCTGCTTACTCGACTCATAGATGTTGGCCGTGTCGATGGTCATATCTAGCGTTGGCGCGATGCTTGAGAGCGCATCGTATTTTTCGGCCATCCGCGAGCCGACCAAGATAGCTTGGGGCTGCATGGCGTTTAGAGCCTCAAGATCTGGCTCAAATACCGTACCCACTTCTTTTGGCTCAGGCTGCGTCTCTGAATGCAAGTTGTCCAAATGTAGGCCACTTGGCGCTCCATCGACAGCCACGTCCAGCGCCGCCAAATCCTGTAGCAAGGTCATGTCATAGACGGCCAATGGCGATGGATTCATTGCCAGATCGATATCCCCTCTGGCGGTATCGACAGTAATGGTATGTGTCGAGACAGCATCGTTATTGGCGACGTTTTCGGCATGGTCAGCGGTTGGGTTTTCGGTCTGAGCGTCCGCAGGCTCTGAGTCGTTGGACTCAGGAGAGCTGCAGCCTGCCACGCTGATCGTCGCGGCAAGGGCGGTGGCCATCGCCGTCCATAAGGGACGTTTAAAAAAAGTGCTAAAGAGGCGGTTGGATAATACAGTAGTAGACATAAATAACTCGGTAAATCAGCTGGGTGAGCGGTGTAGAGACAACGTAGTCAGCTTGTAAAATGTCAATGACGGTCTGAAAACCATCACAGTCACCACACGGCTCATATAAAAAAAGAGCTGGTTGCAGATGTATCACATAGGATGATAGGCAAGACGATGCTCAGCGGTATTATTATCGTTCGTACATTCACTATCCAAGCGCTCGTTGATGTTGATATTGTAAGTTAAGTGTACTCAAGCGGTCTTATCGGATAGATAATCGGTCATGATAAATTAATTGAGACTCATTATCAATATAAATGATAATGGTTTTTATTAACTTATTGCCAATTACAAATAAAACAAGCACGTTGTTTTATCGGGTACGACTGATTTAGGCTTTGGCTAATAAAATTAACACAATTTATTATTGATAATAATTATCGTTTGCACTATCATCTACACCATTCTACCTCGGTCACTGAATATTAGAGTGTTATGAGTTCAACGATTTTAGACGCGCCATCTCCCAAACTGACGCTCGCCGCTGTCGTGGTCGTCGTCGGCCTTCATGCCTTGACTGTCGCCGCGCTCGTAGCGATGAAAGCGCCTGAAAAACCAGTAGAAGCAAAAATTCAAACGCCGCCCATTGAGATAGAAATGGTGACTTTGCAAAAAGAGCCTGTCGCCGTGGTAGAGCAAGAGGCGCCAAAAGTGCAGCCAGCGCCGCCAAAACCTAAAGCCGTGCCTACCGTCAAGGCTCAACCAAAACCGATCAAAGAGCCGGTTATCAAAGAAAAACCGCCTAAAGCAACGCCACCAAAGAAAGCAACGCCGCCTAAAGAAGTAATAGAAAAGCAGCCTGACATCATCAAGACAGAAGCGCCAAAAACACCGGCAGCTGAGCCTAAAGTCGATACCCACGCGGCTGATGAACAACGCAGAACTGAGGAGCGTCGCAGAACTGAGGAGCGTCGTATAAAGGAGCAAGAACAGCAGAAGGCTGAGCAAGAAGCCCGTGATAGAGCAGCAGCGCAAGAGGCTGAGAGGTTGGCGGCAGAGAAAGCGGCTAGAGAAAAAGCAGAAGCACTGGCTGCCCAGCAAGCCGCGCAAAGAGCCGCTCAAGCAAAAGCTGCAGCAAGCAATACGCCAGTGAACTTTACTGCCAGTAATGCTGATTGGGCATCGCCGCCGAGATGGAGCTTTCCTAGGCGTGCTGCTCGAAATGCTCAATCAGGCGATACGTTTAATGTGGTGTTGGTGTTGAGGGTCAACAAGCAAGGCGGCATTGATAGTGTGCGAGTGTCGCAGCCGTCAGGCAATCCAAGTGTGGATAATGCAGCGCAGCGTCAAGTTCGCTCTGGCAAGTTTACACCCTTTACACAAAACGGCGTGCCCGTGGTGGGCAATGTAACACTAACAGTTAGCTACGCTGTACCTTAGCGCGCATTTTATTGAATTCATCTCATTAATTTTAAAAAATATTTATAATTTTATGATTCTTTATGATAAGGCTAGCTGTGATATACGCCGCGCTATCATAGGATGATATTAAACATTAAGGAGTCTGGCATGGACTTTATGCACTACTGGCAAATCAGCGACATGGTGACCAAAACCTTGTTTTTTTTGCTACTTATCTTGTCTGTCGTCTCTTGGGTAACGGGGATTATTCGCGTACTACAAAGCCGCAAACTGGCCGCTACTGTCGCAGACGATTTGAGTCAGCAGATTACCGCTAAGCAGCCTGAGCTGGCCGGCTGTGACACCGCGCAGCGTCGCCTAGTCACCGAGCAGACATTGCTCAAGCATATCGGCCGCTACCGCTTTGCCAGTGAGCGCGGCCTGCCTATCCTTGGCACGACCGCTGCGATTGCGCCCTTTATCGGGCTGTTTGGGACGGTATGGGGCATCTTTCATGCGCTGCACAATATCGGCATGACCGGACAGGCAGGACTCGGACAAGTGGCAGGGCCTGTCGGTGAGGCGCTGATTATGACAGGCCTTGGCATCGCGGTTGCCATCCCAGCGGTGGTGTTTTATAACCTCTCAGTACGTATCAATCGCCGAGTAATGTACCATGCCAATGACCGCGCCCATGATTTGTTGGCGACATCTGCTAAGCAGGTAGCGACCAATAGCCGTCCTAGCACTGTCACTGCGACTCAGGCCGCAAAAGATCAGCAGATCGCCCAAAGAGATGCGCCACACGCCACGCACTATCGCAGCTCAGCGCCATCGCAGGGCTAGTCGCTGCTGGGGCATAAAGGGGCAGCAGGGCGCCAAACGAGTACAAACGGTGCATCAATAACCAAACGTATTGAGGATAGTTATGGCATTTCAACTGGGTGATGATGATAGTCAGAGTATGAATGAGATGAACCTCATTCCGCTGATTGATATCATGCTGGTCTTGATGATTATATTTTTATTGACGGCGACGGTGCTCAATCCAGCGGTGCCATTGGACTTGCCAAAAACCAGCGCAGCAGTCACTGAGCCGCCACCAAAAGCCATTCAAATCAGCATCGATAAAGACGCGGGCATATTTTGGGACAGCGATCCAATTAGTATGGAGACGCTAGAGGCAAAGCTACAAGAGAAAAGTGCAACAGGCGAGGACCCTTCGGTGCAGCTACGCGCTGACAAAGACAGCAAGTACGATACCGTGGCGCAAGTACTGGCCGCCGCTAGCCAAGCAGGACTGACCAAGATAGCCTTTGTCAATGAGTAGCCTAATAAAGTAGGTCATATAAAGTAGGCGGTATAAAGTGCGAGTAAACGGGCAGTTATAGCAGCAGAGTGGCAAAAAGTAGCAGCGCGCCGATCAACAGAAAAACCACCAAAACAACAATAAGAAAAATCAAAATAATAAATGCTTTCTCCAGCCTCGCTCGGGTAACCTTGCGAGGTTTCCTTTATTTTGGGTTTGGTAGACCCTATTACCAAGCGTAACCAAAAGGACGATAACCATAGCCCAAGCGTCCAGACCCATAGCCGAATGGATAAGGCGTGCGCAGATAGTCGAGGTCGCGCTGACGAATATAATAGTAGCGCCCTTGCGAGTAGGCTTCTTCTAGCTTTTCAATGCCCTCCAACGGACAAACAGGCTGCCAGTCGTAGCCTTCGCGGCCCAACTTATAGGCGTTGAGCTCGGTGCAGTAGGTTTTTAGGCCTTGCTGGCGTCCTTGCTCCCATTGGATGCGATTGGGCATCGCCCCGCCGACGCTTGCGCATTGATTGGTATAGTGTCCAAAGTACGCGCCAGAGCGACCACGGATACCATCTGCGTAGCCGACCTCCTGCCAATTGCTGGCTTGACACTGCTGCGGCGTTAGACTCTGAGTCGTGGCGCAGCCTGATAGTAGTAGCACGGCCGTACCTATCATCGCCAAGCTCAGGCTTGCTCGGCTTTTTTGTATACCGCATCGACTGGTTTGTATATCGCTTGCTAGCGTGGCGACTTTGCAGCGTGATGCGTTGCTCGATGAGTTTTGCTGAAGAAGATAATTCATAATAAACCTGCGCGCGTTTAAAATTATGGTTTATCATAGCACCTTTTAGCGCCGCCAGCTTTTTGTATCTTGTGAGTATTGGTGTTTTTGTATATCGATAAGTAATTGATATACCAGTGAATCCATAAGAATGATAGCACGGAGGCGCGCTACAAGCATTTGCGACTATTGTGTATGGCTTGCTTGATTTTTAGGCGTTGATACGCATTATAAGTGTCTATCCGCGCGCTTTTTAGCCGCCAGTGGTGAGCGTTATATTTTTCATATCATTGTTTTTAGTCAAAAGGCCAGACCATCATGGGAATATTGATCGGCGTTATCATTGTACTATTTGTGTTAGGGAGTATGATGGCGCTCAAACCGAACGGTATTGATCAGCGCTTGGATAAGCTGCGCATGACAGCACGCCGCTTGCAGCTCAACCCAAAGCTGGTCAGTTGCCCTGATTGGATCAAAGGCCGTGACAACGAGTATGGCCGCGGCATGCTTGGGCAGTACTGCCTCATACTGGACGATATCCAGCTGCCCCATGCGCGCTATCAGGTGATTGATGGACAGTGGCGACCAGATAGTAGCTTTGTCGATACGAGTGCAGATGACAGCAAGCTTGTGGTGCCAAGTGCGATTCGCGCGACTCATAGCAAGCCTGTCATCAAACCGGCCAACTTTGCTTTGGATAAAGCGCCGCTGGACTTGCCTGCGAGCATCGAGCCTTTTGTCAAAGGGCTGTTGACCAAAGCCAATAGCATCGTGATTTACTGGGAAGATATCGCCTATGTGCGTCCAGCGACCAACCCCGCCTATCGACAAAAAATGATTGAGACTGATCTATTGGCCCTAAAGGCAAACCTAGACAAATGGGCGCGACAAATGCAAAAAAATCCCTAAAGCTGGTAAAGCAATTTTTCGTCTCCATTTAATAGCAATATGCAAGCACTTTTGGCAAACTCTCAGTCATTTGCAGTTGACAGCTTAATACTTAGCAGTGTAACGTCTTTATAACGTGCGCTTTGTATTATGGTTAGTGTTTGTTTCATAACCGTTTTTATTGGCAGCCATTACTACAATAAATCGCTGAGCGAATATACTTAGCTACCATAAATTGCCATGCTGCTGAATTTAAACCTACTTTTCATCTACTTATATTATGGTGTCGTCACATATGGCAAAAACCACAACCAAAAAAACTCCAGCATCCGCGACCGATAGCCCAAAAAAAGGCAAGTCGTTGGTGATTGTCGAGTCACCCGCCAAAGCAAAAACCATTAATAAATACCTTGGTGACGACTTTATCGTACGCTCAAGTATCGGTCATGTCCGTGATTTGCCCGTTAGTGCCAGTAAAAGTGCAAAAAAGACAACCGCTGCCAAAAAAGATGAGACGCTGAGCAAAGAAGAAAAAGCGCAGCAAGCACTGGTGCGCCGTATGGGTGTCGATCCAGAGCATGACTGGGCGGCCGTCTATGAAGTGCTGCCAAACAAAACCAAAGTCATCAAAGAGCTAAAAGCACTGGCCAAAGACGCTGACAAAATTTATCTGGCCACGGATATGGATAGAGAAGGGGAAGCCATCGCTTGGCATCTAAAAGAAGTCATCGGCGGCCCTGATAGCAAATACCAGCGTGTGGTTTTTAATGAGATTACCAAATCCGCCATTCAAAATGCGTTTAAAGAGCCATCAAAGCTCGATATCGACCGTGTCAATGCCCAGCAAGCGCGGCGCTTTTTAGACCGTGTCGTCGGCTTTATGGTATCGCCGCTGCTATGGCAAAAAATCGCACGTGGTCTGTCGGCGGGCCGTGTGCAGTCGGTTGCGATGCGCTTGGTGGTCGAGCGTGAGCATGAGATTCGCGCTTTTATTCCAGAAGAATACTGGCAAATTCATGCCGATACCCACGTTACTGCTAATAATGCCAAAGCACCGACAGATGCTGAACAAAGCTCGATTCGCCTAGAGGCGACCAAACAAGGCGGCAAAACGCTTAAGCTGGTCAATAAAGAGCAGACCGATAAAGTCTTAGCAGTACTCAAAACTAGCGATTTTATCGTCAAAGAGCGTGAGGAAAAACCCACGCAGTCGCGTCCGAGTGCGCCGTTTATCACCTCGACCTTGCAGCAAGCGGCCAGCACACGCTTAGGGTTTTCAGTGAAGAAGACCATGATTTTGGCGCAGCGCCTGTATGAGGCGGGGCACATTACCTATATGCGTACCGACTCGACTTTTTTGTCTGGTGATGCCTTGGCAGCTGTGCGTGGCTATATCGAAGACAGCTATGGCGATAAATATGTGCCAGAAAAACCAAATTTTTATGGCAACAAACAAGGCGCACAAGAGGCGCATGAGGCGATTCGCCCATCTAATGTCCATATGAAATCCACCCAGCTCAAAGGCGTTGAGCGCGATGCCATACGTCTGTACGAGCTGATTTGGCGTCAGTTCGTCGCCTGTCAGATGCTGCCAGCAAAGTATCTATCGGTGAATTTATTTGTGGCGGCAAGCGATATCGAGCTAAAAGCCCGCGGCCGTACCATGGTGTTTGATGGCTATACCAAAGTCATGCCGCCTGCCAAGACGGACGATACGCTACTGCCTGATGTCAAAAAAGGCGATCAGTTGACCCTAGATAAGCTCGACCCAAGCCAGCACTTTACCAAGCCGCCACCGCGCTATACAGAGGCCAGCCTTGTCAAAGAGCTGGAGAAAAAAGGCATCGGCCGTCCATCGACATATGCCTCTATCATCTCCACCATTCAAGACCGCGGCTATGTCAAGCTCGAAAACAAGCGCTTGTTTGCCGAAAAAATGGGTGATATCGTCACCGATAGATTGACCGCAAGCTTCCCAGACTTAATGGACTATACCTTTACTGCCGCGTTAGAGGACAAGCTAGATCACGTCGCAGAAGGCGATCAAGACTGGAAAGATGTGCTAGATAACTTTTATGGCGACTTTAAAAAGACGCTCGAGCGCGCCAAAGAAAAAGACGGCATGCGCCCCAATGACCCGACCGATGTGCCAGACGTGCACTGCGATATATGCTCGCGTCCGATGCAGCTGCGTACCGGCTCGACGGGGGTGTTTTTAGGCTGTACAGGTTATAACTTACCGCCAAAAGAGCGCTGCAAAGGCACCAAAAACTTGATGCCAGTCGAAGCTTTTGCCAATCTTGATGAAAGCGACGCGGCCGATGAAGTGGCGGAAGTCAAAGACCTGATGGAGAAAAAACGCTGCCCCAAATGTGGTACAGCGATGAACGGCTATATCGTCGATGGCGGCCTGAAACTGCATATCTGCGGTAACAATCCTGACTGCGACGGTTATATCTTAGAAGAAGGTAAGTTTGAAGTCCCAGGCTCAGATGCGCCAACCATTGATTGTGATAAGTGCGATGGACAAATGGAGCTAAAGACCGGACGCTTTGGCCCTTACTTTGCCTGTCAGCAGTGCGACAACACCCGCAAAGTGCTAAAAACCGGTGAAGCTGCACCGCCGCGTATGGATCCGATTCATCTGCCAGAGCTTAAATCAACCAAGCATGATGACTATTTTATCTTGCGTGAAGGCGCTGCAGGCATGTTCCTCGCCGCCTCAAAGTTTCCAAAAGTGCGCGAAACCCGTGCGCCCAAGCTGGCTGAACTGCGACCTATCAAGGATAAGATGGAAGATAAGTTCCAGTATCTGTTTGACGGGCCAGATGAAGATCCAGATGGCAATCCAACGATACTGCGTTGGTCACGTAAGAAAAAAGAGCAATACATCGGCTCTGAAAAAAACGGCAAAGCCACGCGTTGGGGTGTGTACTGGCGTAATGGCGAGTGGGTTGAGGAGTAATCAATATCAGTCCAAACGATAGCCAATCTTCGATACCGATACAGTGAGCGACCTGATAGCCGCGTATCTGATTTATTTGGATTCGATCATACCTTGCGATGTTAATGTCCATAAAAAAACCTCTTAGATGATCTAAGAGGTTTTTTATTAGCGAACGGCTATGTTTTACGACCGAACTACTGCGATTAGGTCTTTTCGATGATACCACATGCCACACGATCACCTGCATTACCCGCAGGCTGACTGGTATAATCATCAACCCCACTATGCACGATAAAGGCTAAGCGGTTGACACTGTATTTGCCAGCTTCTGCCGCAGAGATTTTTTTGTTGACGTAGTTGATGGTAGCAACGCCATCTTCGTTTGCTGTCAAGTTAGGCAGGTCGCCTGCATGGCCATTCATGTCATCAGGGTTTGAGTGCGGTTTGTTGTCTGGATTAAAGTGACCGCCTGCTGCTTTACCCATATTGGCACAGCTGCCTGTCTCGTGAATATGAAGCGATACGGTCTTACCAGGCTGCAAGTTCATCAGCTTACCATACACCTGTACGCCGCCATCTACTGGACGTAAGAATACTTGTCCGACTTCGTTTTGGTTACCAGCGACGGCTTTGATGGTAGATTTTAGTGCTGGCTGATTGACAGGATTGCCTGTTTGCATTTGACCTTCGACCGTTTGACAGCCAGTCATGGCAAGAGCCGAACCACATAGTAGCGCACTTGCAAGCATTGTCTTATTCATTATTCTCTCCATTTATATTTATTCGTTGTGATGAATGTCTATTGTTTTCTAAAAGTACTCATGTTTTCTGAGTATTTAAACACTGTACTCAAAAACTGTCCTCAAACACTGCTTAATTACTCAAGCATTGCTTAATGTCGCAATCAGTATAGCCAAGCATTAAATATAGTTATTCATCAAATGCGCAACAATCGGTTAATAAATGTAAGTATCGTATGGGTTTAAAAAGCATGAGGCAAAAAAACCGCCCATCATGATGATGAGCGGCTTTTTTATCAGGCTGGATTCATAACCAATCAAATCAGTTATGTAGCGCTTTGCCAGAGGTTTTATCGACCGTTACTTTGGCAGGCTTAAGCGGCACTGGCATACTGACCAGCGCTACTTTTAATATCTCATCAATTGTCGCCACTGGCTGAATGGTCAAGCCTTCTTTGACGTTGTCGGGGATATCAGCTAGGTCGCGCTCGTTACTCTCTGGAATCAACACATGCTTGATGCCACCGCGATGCGCAGCCAGTAGCTTTTCTTTTAGACCGCCGATGCGTAAGATTTTACCGCGCAAGGTAATCTCGCCTGTCATGGCAATATCCGGGCGAATGGCAATGCCAGTTAAGGCAGAGACCAGCGCTGTGGTCAGCGCACCACCAGCCGATGGGCCGTCTTTTGGCGTCGCGCCTTCTGGCATATGCACGTGGATATCAGTGGTTTTGACGGTCTCGTAGTCGATACCTAGGCTGTCGCCACGCGCCCGTACCACACTCATGGCCGCACGGATCGACTCTTTCATCACGTCACCAAGCGATCCGGTAAAGCTCAGCTCACCTTTGCCTTTCATGGCTACCGCTTCGATAGTCAGTAGCTCACCGCCAACTTGTGTCCAAGCAAGTCCCGTCACGCGGCCGATCTCAGGCTCTTCTTCTGCCAGACCATAGTCGTACTGATGGACGCCTAGATAGTCATCGATGTTTTTGTCATCGACCACCACCAGCTGACGCTCTGCTTTTTTCGGAGCGCGGGCGCCATGGGTTTCGACCGAGCCGCGTACCACTTTGCGGCAGATTTTATTGACTTCACGTTCAAGGTTACGCACACCGGCTTCACGCGTATAGCTACGCACGATGCTATGCAATGCCGCTTCGACAATCTCAATCTCGCCTTCTTTGAGGCCATTTTGCTTAATGGCTTTTGGTACAAGGTATTTCTGCGCGATGTTGACCTTTTCTTCTTCGGTATAACCCGGTAGACGAATGACTTCCATACGGTCCAGCAGGGCAGGCGGGATATCCATGCTGTTGGCCGTACAGATAAACATCACTTGCGATAAATCTAAGTCCATATCGAGATAATGGTCGTTAAAGGTATCGTTCTGTGATGGATCTAGCACTTCAAGCAAGGCTGACGCTGGATCGCCGCGGAAGTCTTGCGCCATTTTATCGATTTCATCGAGTAAAAATAGCGGGTTTTTGACTTCGACTTTGGCCAATGACTGGACGATTTTACCCGGCATCGCACCGATATAAGTACGGCGATGACCACGGATTTCTGCTTCGTCACGCACGCCGCCAAGCGCCATACGCACGAACTTACGACCCGTTGCACGTGCAATCGACTCACCCAACGAGGTTTTACCAACACCCGGAGGTCCGACTAAGCACAAAATCGGGCCGCGAAGTTTTTTCACTCGTGATTGGACAGCGAGGTACTCTAAGATGCGGTCTTTGACATCTTGCAAGCCGTAATGATCTTCGTCCAGCACCGTTTTGGCTTTATCAAGATTGATCGAAACCTTGGTCGTGGCGTTCCACGGCGTGTCCAAAATCCACTCAATATAGTTGCGCACCACTGATGATTCACTCGATGCAGGCGGCATCATTTTAAGTTTTTTTAGCTCTTGCTCGGCTTTTTTGCGCACATCTTCTGGCAAGTCAGCATCTTCTAGACGCTGCTCTAGCTCAGCGACATCATCTTCACCATCAAACGCGCCATCATTGAGATCTGATAGCTCGTTTTTGATCGCTTTCATCTTCTCGTTTAAGAAGTACTCGCGCTGGTTATCTTCCATCTGCTGACGCACGGCTTCTTGGATATCTTGCTCGATGTTTTGTTCCGCGCTTTGCTTGACGAGATATTCGGTCAAGGTATTGATATGGGTTTTGATATCGTCTTTTTCTAAAAACGATTGCTTGATCTCTAAATCCATCGATACGCGGGTCGAGATAAAATAGACCAACTCCAATAGGTCGTCGATACGCCCCGCCACGCGCGTCAGCTCACGCGCATTACGTAAGCGCGCATCCGCATAGCTCTCAAACAGGGTGGTCAGCGCTTGAATGGTGTTTTTTTGCTGGCTCTCATCCATCGCTACATCAAGGTCAGCGCGTTCAAACCGTGCCATCATTAGCGCATCATGGTTTTCGATCGTATCGACACGCGCACGGTACTGACCTTCGATCAGCACTTTAATGCAGCTCTCGTCGCTGTCATGCGGCATGGTGCTGACGATGCGGCACACGGTACCGTATTGATACAAGTTGTCTTGATCAATGTCTTCGGTGAGTGAGTCTTTTTGTGCCACGACCAGTACTTTGTTGCCATACTCCGCCTGCGCCAATTCGACGGCTTTAACGGAGGGTGCGCGGCCGACAAATAGGGCGATTTGCATGTGCGGATAGACCACCACATCACGCAGCGCCAATAGCGGCAAATATGCTTCTGCCGGTTTATCGTGATGCTCTTTTGCTGGATCTGCGGTCGCCGCGATACTCTCTTGGGTATCGTTTGGCGTATCGCCGTCAGTGGCTGCGGTCGAAACGTCGACATCGATGTCGATATTGTCTTGATCAATATTGTGTTCGCTCATATATTCCTTCCTCGTTCACCAGACTTGTAAAGTCAAGTTCGTGGTTCATGTTTAGATAAATGGTGCTGCTATACAAAATTGCAAGGCTCTATTGCCAACAGAAACGAGGATATTGTCTCTTTATTTGCTTGGTTTTATTTGTCTGCGGGGTTCTACGCGTGGGTTTTGTGAGTAAAATCAGGTAAAATAGCGCGCGTCTTAGCCGCAATCGGCAGTCGAAGCTATCTATAAGGCAGAGCGGGTAAAACGCAAAAGCGCCATCATAAGGCTAAAAACATAGGGTAAGGGGCGAGAATATGACCATCAATGCAGTGCTGTTGGCGGTAGTCATCATGCTAGGGCTATCTTTGGCGCGGGTACACGTGGTACTGAGTTTGTTAATCGGCGCGCTGGCAGGTGGGCTCATCGCAGGTCTGGGTATGACCGATACCCTCAATGCCTTTCAAGAAGGCATCCGCAATGGCGCGCAAATCGCGCTGTCCTATGCGCTGCTTGGGGCTTTTGCCGTGGCGATTGCCCACTCTGGATTGCCGCAGTCACTTGCAGGGGCAGTCATCAAGCGTATCGATGCTGGTGGCACCAGCGCGATGATTAAGTATCTGCTGTTTGCCGGCTTGGTGATGATGAGCTGCTTTAGCCAAAACCTAATCCCTATTCATATCGCTTTTATCCCGCTGCTGGTGCCGCCATTGCTGCTGGCGTTCAACCGTATGCAGATAGATCGCCGTCTGATCGCGTGCCTGTTGACCTTTGGTCTGGTCACCACTTATATGTTTATCCCTTATGGTTTTGGTGATATTTATCTCAATCAAATCATGCTAAAAAACGTTGGAGAAGCGGGCATCGATGTCGCCGATATTTCAGTTGTACAAGCGATGGCCATTCCGGCGACAGGGATGCTGGTCGGCTTATTAACAGCGATATTTATCAGTTATCGTAAGCCGCGTGACTATCAGCAAGTCGCAGTAGATAAAGAAGCGCACGATGCCGTGGTGGCCAATGATGCCTTGAGCAAAACCGCTGCTGGCGCTAAGACACAAAGTAAGCTCAAAACCCTAGTGGCGCTAGCGGCTATTGTCACCGCCTTTGTGGTGCAGCTTTATACCGACTCGTTGCTGCTCGGCTCGATGTTTGGCTTTGGAGTCTTTATGGCGACCGGTGTGGTCAAATGGCGTGATGCCGATACGGTGTTTAATGATGGTATCAAGCTGATGGCGATGATTGGCTTTATCATGATTACCGCGCAAGGCTTTGCTGAGGTTATGAAAGCGACGGAGCAGATTCAGCCGTTGGTCGATGGCGCGGCGTCGTTGTTCGCAGGTAACAAGGCCATTGCCGCCTTTATTATGCTGCTCATTGGGCTAGTGGTGACCATGGGGATTGGCTCATCGTTTTCGACCATCCCTATTTTGGCCGCGATCTATGTGCCGCTCTGTATCTCTCTAGGGTTTTCACCGCTCGCCACCGTGGCGATTATCGGTACGGCTGGCGCGCTTGGTGATGCAGGCTCGCCTGCCTCAGATTCGACACTCGGGCCGACCTCTGGCCTGAATATCGATGGCCAACACGACCATATCAAAGACAGCGTGGTGCCGACCTTTTTGCATTACAATATCCCACTATTGGCCTTTGGTTGGATTGCAGCGATGGTGCTTTAGACAATACTCTAAACGGCTATTACCAAATCAAAAAAGGCGAGTGATTTGATAATCATCCGCCTTTTTGGCTTTTTATAAGGGTTTGGTTTACATTTTTCTCAGTTGCTTAGCGCACTAAGAATAGCGCTGTAATTATCAGCGATGTGCTAAGCATACCCTGTAGTTTGTTGTTCGATATAAATCATTTTTCACTGGTATTACCACCCTCATCAAAATCCTCAATCTCACCAGTTAAACTAGCCAAAAACGCATCACTTTGCGCCAGCAACGCATTCAAACGCGCCTCATTAATGACATTAGCCAATTCATCAGAGCCAAAGGATTGTTCTTGACTGTAGTAAAGTATTTCTCTTTTGTCATCACTTCCTAACGCTTTTAGATACGTATCAACGGTATCAGCGCTAGAGGCTTCTTGCTCAGCCTTATTAATAAGATTAGGTTGAAACCACCTTATACCACTTGGCGTTAGCAGGCCATCTAACGGCACATCCCAAGGCTGACGCGCTAGCTGCTCGACCACTTGAAAATCGTAGCACCAGCCAATTTTTAACGGCTTTTTCAACCCTGCCTGATGGCTTCTAGCAAGTGTTGTATCATAAAAACCACCGCCCATACCCATACGATTGCCACGTTTATCCACTGCCACTAGTGGACAGATAATGACGTCTAACTCTCGTGCCCAGCGTAACCTGCGATGATGATTTTGCTTCATACCCAGACTATGAATCCGTGTCGGTACGTTTACCCATTTAGAATGATAAATCGGCACAAAACGCAGGTGTTTATCAACATTACCCGTAGCATCACGACCGAGCGAGCCGACCACTGGCAAATACGGCAAATAACCTAGGCGCTTACACCAGTTAAGCAGTGGCTGAGTGGGCAGCTCACCAAAGCCATCGTAATATAAGCCAATACGCGCGCACGGTGGTAGTCGCTGCTGGAGTTTGGGTAAATGCAAACTTGCCATGCGCGCGTATTGTCTGCGTTCGCCTGCACTTAACTGGCGACGCTGGCGGGTAAATTGTCGTCTGGATGGATTGACAATAGTAGCTGTCATTTTATCCTTTATTTTTACGTCAGCGCCCTTAGATGATGACTGAAGTAATGCTTTAGGCGCTGTCGTGGCAGAAGGGTGTTGGCTGGTGCTTTTGGACATCAGTTAGCCTCACGGACGTGGAGAAATTTGTGATAAGTCATGCTATCATAACGCCACTTTACATCGTATTTTCCTTTATGTGCAGCGTGCGTTGCACTTTTTATGGCTCAATAAAACCAAAGAGGGTAGTTATGTCGACACAGAATCAGGCAACACGACTTGAGAAAGACACAATGGGCAACGTGGAAGTCCCAGCCGACGCTTATTGGGGCGCGCAAACCCAGCGTAGCCGTGAAAACTTCAAAATTGGTGGCGAGACTTTGCCGCGTCCGATGATTGAAGCGATGGCATTGGTAAAAAAAGCCGCTGCTATCACCAACGCCAGCCTAGAGCGTATCGAAAGCGATAAGCGCGACCTCATCGTACAAGCGGCAGATGAAATCATCAATGGTGGCCTTACCGATCAGTTTCCATTAGTTGTATGGCAGACCGGTTCTGGTACGCAGTCAAACATGAACATGAACGAAGTGCTGGCCAACCGTGCCAACGAAATCGCAGGGAACGCGCGCGGCAGCTACACGCCGATTCACCCAAATGATCATGTCAACCACGCCCAGTCTACCAACGACAGCTTCCCAACCGCGATTCGTGTGGCCGCTGCTCGTCAGATCAACAGCTTGCTTATCCCAGCGGTAAAAGCACTACGCGATACGCTAGATGCCAAAGCCCGCGAGTTCGATAGCATCGTCAAAATCGGCCGTACGCACTTACAAGACGCCACGCCTTTGACCCTAGGCCAAGAGTTCAGCGGTTATGTCAGCCAGCTTGACCATGCATTGACTCGCATCGACAATGCGCTACAAGGTCTATATGAGTTGCCACTAGGCGGCACTGCAGTAGGTACGGGTCTAAACGCCCACCCTGATTATGCAGTAAAAGCAGCTGAGCAATTGGCGACATTGACAGGCTTACCCTTTGTCACTTCACCAAATAAATTTGAAGCACTAGCGGCGCGTGATGCCGAAGTCTTTGCTTCTGGCGCATTAAAGACCCTAGCAGGTAGCCTCAATAAAATCGCTAACGACGTACGCTGGCTCGCTTCAGGCCCGCGTTGTGGTCTTGGCGAGCTGACCATTCCAGAAAACGAGCCAGGCTCATCTATCATGCCAGGTAAAGTAAACCCAACGCAGTCAGAAGCGATGACCATGGTTGTGGCGCAAGTGATGGGTAACGACACGACTATCAGCATGGCGGGCGCGTCAGGTAACTTTGAGCTAAATGTGTATAAGCCTGTGATTGCCTTTAACCTATTGCAATCTATCAAGCTACTGGGCGATGCGTGCAACAGCTTTAACGATAACTGCGCCGTTGGTATTGAGCCTGTCAAAGAAAAAATCGATGACTTCTTGCACAACTCATTGATGCTGGTGACGGCACTAAACCGTCATGTTGGCTATGAAAACGCGGCAAAAATCGCCAAGACAGCTTATAAAGAAAACAAAACCTTGAAGCAAGTGGCGGTTGAGTTAGAGCTACTTACTGAAGCGCAGTTCGATGAGTGGGTAACCCCTGCGGATATGGTACATCCTTCTTAGTATCAATCCAAAGTATCAATCCAAAAACCTGATTAGCTTGTCTTTTTCGCTATTCAGATTTTTAAATGTGATAGTCTAAGTGAAAAAAAGACCTTACCATTATCTATAAACGGATGCGTAAGGTCTTTTTTTTGTCTATGAGTGACAGTATCTACATCGCGCGCAACAAAGCCTTACCCGTAGTCAACAAGCGCACTCACAGTTATAACAACCCAAACAAAAATTTTTATTATAATGAGTATATAGGTATGGGCTCGTGAATTCGTAAATAATAGCTTCTAAAAACGTTTTCTAAATCACGATAAAGCCAATAAGAGCGAACGATTAGACTAACCAAAAATAGTTCGCCGCTAACGTCTCCCTATCTATAACTATTTTAATCACTCAATTGAGGTACTATTATGAAAAAATTAACTGCCGCTCTGTCATCTGCTGGTATTATGATGGCGATGTTGGGCTCTGGCTCAGCGATGGCATACTCAGACAATGTGATGGAGCCAAGTGAGAGCTATGATACGGCCATCAAACACAGACAAGTCAATTATAGCTGCCAAAACAACAAAAAAGTCAGCGTGACTTATGGTTTTAATAAAGAGTATCTACCAACCTTTGCAGAAGCCACTTTGAATGGCAAAACAAGATTTTTACCAATCAACTTAGGGCGCTCTGACAATGTCGGTACTGTGTTTGGTGATGAGGATAACTTTAGTATCATGACTGGGCCTCTGCGTCTAAACAACTATCATAAGTCCTCGGCCAATATCCAAAACGCTAAGAGTGAAATCCTTTATAAAGGCTGTAACGTCGACTCTATCAGAAAGATTAAAGGCTAGTTTTCAGCAGGCTGATAGACTTAGATAAAAAAGACCTTGTCACGTTGTGTGGCAAGGTCTTTTTTATTCAAAATCTAAGCTCAATTAAAATTTATACAGCAAGCCTAGTGTCGTGGTGGACTCGGTACGCGAGTTGACCATTGGGCTGTCTTTTTGCTCATTTGGCAGATAGCTTAAGCTTTGGTTGGCAAAGCCTGCCCAGCGCTCATTGAAGTCATAGTTGGCACTGATATTGATATAAGGGTTTAAGCTTGAATTGGATTTATAAGCAGCAATGCCGGTCTTTGCAGATTCTTCTTCACTAACGCCATAATAATACTCGTTGTAATCTGCATCATGATACTCAAATCCTGCACTCGGATAGACGGTGAGCTTACCTTGAGTGATACGCGCCAGATAAGTCAGCCGCGCTGTGTTGCCGCCGCTACGATCCAATACATCTGTTGCGATCTGCGCACGAAACCCCCCGACTGGCGTACGACGTAAATACGTCAAACCTGCCGCTGCCGAGGCCTTACGTTCATCTAGTCCTTGTAGCGCGCCGCGGGCATCATCAGGGTCAAACTCGCTACCAGACAGCTGCGCGTATGCCGAGAGCTGATTGGTACCATCATTGATGAGATAAGCACCAGCTTGAGCGCCGCGCGCATAGACTCTGTTGTTGTCATAAAACACGCCCGGCAGCACGCGTATATCAGTGCTGTCTTCCATATCATAGGCTGGATTGACGGCCATGACGTTGACGCCGACGCTAAGTACCGCGTCTGGATCGGTCGGTAAGTTGTTTTTAAAAATCGCGGCATGAGACATGCTGGCGACACCCAGTAAGGCAGTAGCTGCCAAAGCGTTAAAGGTTGTACGTGTAGCGACATGGGGTAGCGCAGATACATTAGACATGGTTTTTTTCTCATCAGTGGTTGGACTAGTAAATGGTGAAACGATATCGTCAAAATTTGAGCAAATAAAGATAAGTAAGATAAGTAAAAAAGTGCTGGTGAATAAATTGCGTAAGCTGTTGGCACGTAGGCTGTTATCAACACTATTCATAGTGACGAATAGCCACAGCGTGCTACTCAATGAGCGCTATTCAATGGCGGCGAGCACTTGTAGTAGCTGCTGATGCAAGTCTTGCCACCAGTAGGCAAAGCCAACACTCATGACGAGCATCACAAGCCAAGGGAGCAGCTGCCATAGTATCGCAGGGTTTTTTGCCTTATTTGAGTCAACATAGTGATGACTATTATGACTATTATTATGATAGTTATTATACCCTTTATACTGCTGATAAGTGGGATGGATATGCAAGCTTGCATCAAAAGGCGGGCTTACTTGTGTCGCCTTGGCACGCTGACGATAGGCAATGGCAAAGGCCAGTGCAATCACCAAACCTGTCACCGCGCCGCCGATATGACCAGCATTGTCGATACCGGGGACAGCAAAACCATAGACCAAATTGATACCCATAATAAATATCAAACTTTTGAGATTAAGCACAAGGCCGTTGACTGAGATTTTGAACAATGCGGCGATGAGTAACGCCGCCCCGATACCCATGATGCCACCTGAGGCACCTGCCGATATGCCAGGCTGCCCCGTGCCATCTAAAATCCCTTGCCAAGTGACATGGTTATTGAGTACGTTGCCACCGATGGCCGCCAATAAAAACAACGCCAAAAACTTCGCGGAGCCAAACATCGGCTCGGCTACTTGACCGAAAAAATACATGGCAAACCCGTTAAACAATAGATGCATCAAACCAATATGCAAAAACGCACTACTGAGCAGCCGCCATGGGTCGTCAGTCATGGTAAAGGGCAGCGCATTGGCGCCCCATTTGAGCAAATCCTCAGTTGAGGGGTTATTGGCATCGACGCCTGTCAGCACCTGCAGGAGAAACAGCCCAATAAAGCTGATTAACAGTAAGGTGGTCACAGGTGCTGTCTTTAACAGTTGTTGTATGGTCATAAGCGCCAGTTTTATTGATAAGTTATAAATAGAATAAATAAGCAGTAAAGATAATGATAAATAAAGCACAAAGACGATGCGCAGAGCAAGTCGTTTGCCAGCGTGCCCGTGTGTCAAACGGCGCTTGTATCAAAAACCAATCAGCCATTATGGATCAGCTCACTTTGAGGTTTTCGTACGTGCCTTTTACCAAGATGTCTTTTGTGACTGTGTTGATATCGGTATGCCCACAAAATGCCATACTAATATCGCACTCGTTATAGATAAGCTCAAGCGCGCGGCGCACACCATCTTCGCCATAAGCGCCTAGCCCATACAGAAAAGCGCGGCCAATCATCGTGCCTTTTGCGCCCAAGGCGATGGCTTTTAGGACGTCTTGACCTGAGCGAATCCCGCTATCGAGCCACACCTCGATGTCGCTGTTTTCGGCATGGACTGCCTGTACGATGTCAGAGAGGGCAGAGATAGAAGACAGCGCCCCGTCCAACTGACGACCGCCATGGTTGGAGACGACCAGCGCATCGGCACCGCTACGGGCGGCGAGTATCGCATCTTCAGGCTCCATGATGCCCTTTATAATCAGCTTACCGCCCCACATGTCTTTGATACGCGCGACATCATCCCAGCTCAGGCTTGGATCAAACTGCTCTGCCGTCCACGCTGAGAGCGAGGAGATGTCCTCGACGTTTTTGGCGTGGCCGACGATGTTGCCAAATGTCCGGCGGCGAGTGCCGAGCATATTCATGCACCACTGCGGCTTGGTCATCAGGTTTAGGATATTGGTCAGTGTCGGTTTGGGCGGGGCAGAAAGTCCATTTTTGATGTCTTTATGGCGCTGACCGAGTACTTGCAAGTCGGCGGTTAAGATAAGCGCAGAGCAGTTGGCGGCTTTGGCACGGCGAATCAGATTGGCCATAAAGTCCTGATCGCGCATGACGTATAGCTGAAACCAAAACGGCGCGGCGGTGTTTGTCGCTACATCCTCGATAGAGCAAATACTCATGGTCGACAGCGAAAACGGCACGCCAAACTTTTCCGCGGCACGCGCCGCATGAATCTCACCATCGGCCCACATCATGCCAGTAAAGCCTGTCGGCGCGATGGCGACTGGCATTTTGACCGGCTCGCCGATCATCTGTGTCGCCAGACTGCGATTGTCCATATCAACCAAGACACGCTGACGCAGCTTGATGCGGTCAAAGTCGGTTTCATTCTGGCGATAGGTGGTCTGGGTCCATGAGCCTGAGTCGACATAGTCATAAAACATGCGCGGCACTTTGCGCTCAGCGACGCGGCGCAAATCTTCAATCTCAGTCACTTTTTTTAATTCAGTCATTTTTTTAACTCAGGCAATTTTTTTAATGTTGGATGTGAGGCGCTCATAGATGTCTTGTTATTATTATGGCAAGCTGTCCTATGATGGCGCAGACATAAATAACTGCTGCAAATCCAGCACCGAAAACGGATAATTTAAGCGTGCTGTCGGTGTGATTATCACAGGAATGGTAGTGGCAAATGTCATCATCAGCGGCTCATCGAAGTCGGCAATATCGACATACTGATAAGTCAGCCGCTGTACGGTTTGAAACTGCGCGATGACTTGTTCAGCGATATCACACAGATGGCAGCCTGTGGTGCCAAGCAGCCACCAATTATCGATATTTTCACTAGTGCCAAGACTAGGGTTGGCGGCTACTATGCGTGCCCGCAGCTCTGCTATATCCTGCTCTGCTATATTGTTATCATAATCCATGTTTATACTCGTGCTCTATTGTCTATGTCTAGCGTCCTATGTCTGGCGCTTGTTTTTATGTGGGTGGCAACCGCTTCGTTTACTTGGATGGGTTGTAAAAAAGCTTATTGTAAAAAGCTTATATTGCATTGCGCTACTGACATGATAAAGAAGTGGGGTAAATAATGACAGCGATTATGAGATTAGGTAAGATGACCTGCTATTTGAGTTAACTGCTTGGGCTGTTTTTGGATAAGCGGCTACCTTTTATCTTTTCAATCACTTGGATATCGCGCATGGCAAGTTTTGGCACATTTATCAAACGAGTATTTTTGGCGTTCATGTTGTTGGTCGTGGTTTTTCATATTTTGGTCGCAGGGCTATTATTGATTTGGAAAACCCAGCCCATTAACAACAGCATGTTTATGCTCACGCATCGCCTGACAGGCGGCACCGTGACGCAAAACTGGGCAGAGTACGACGCCATTGCCAAATCTGCCAAGCAAGCAGCGATCGTCAGTGAAGACGCAACCTTTAGCCAGCATAATGGCTTTGACTTAAAGGGTATCGAGGCTGCACGCAAAAAAAACGAAGAAACAGGCAAGATGTCGGCTGGCGGCTCGACCATCACGCAGCAGTTGGCCAAAAACCTGTTTTTGACCGCGCACCGCTCCTATATTCGTAAAGGCGAAGAGGCGATTATCACCGTGATGATAGAGACGTTGTGGGACAAACAGCGTATCTTGACCGCTTATCTTAACGTGGCTGAGTTTGGCGATGGTATCTACGGTATCGAGGCGGCTGCGCACTACTATTTTAATAAAACTGCGGCCAATCTCAACCGTGACGAGTCCGCGCTGCTCATCAGTATGCTGACCAATCCAAAATACTATGAAAACAACCAAGGCGATAGACGGCTACGTAACAAACAGCGTATCATCAAAAAACGCATGAAAAATGCAGTCTTACCACAATCAGCATCATGACGTATCGAGAAGGCAAAAGGAGTAGGGACGTGGCAGATACCAAGAGCAATGATAAGCAGCATCAGACTGACAATAGCGCCGCCGTGATGAGCATAAACGATGGGGCGCATGGGAAAAAAGAGGATGATCTCGCCCACATCGCATGGCAGCGATTTGAGGATGGCAGTTATTCGCCCAGCAGTTATATCAATCGCGACCTGTCTTTGTTGCAGTTTCATCTACGGGTACTGGCGCAGGCTGCCAGTCCGCGCCATCCGCTGCTTGAGCGTTTGTTTTTTTTGATTATTTTTTCATCAAATATCGATGAGTTTTTTGAGATTCGCGTTGCCGGTATCATGCAAAAGCTCAATATCGGTGATGTGTCGACCAGCGCGCACGGTATGCGGCCCAGTGAAGTGCTCAATGATATCTCTGCTGTAGCACATGAAGCCATCGCTGAGCAGTATCGCATTCTCAATGAAGACATCTTGCCTGCGCTGGCCAAAGAAGACATCCGTTATCTCAAACGCGATGAGCTAAATAGCGAGCAGTCGGCATGGATGAAGCGCTATTTTACCGAACAAGTCTCGCCTGTGCTGACGCCGATTAGTATTGATCCTGCCCACCCGTTTCCGCGTTTGGTCAATAAAAGCCTCAACTTTATCGCTACCCTAGAGGGCAAAGATGCCTTTGGTCGTGATATCAATCTCGCCATCGTCCCCGCGCCGCGCAGTCTCCCACGCGTCATACGCTTACCTGATGAGCTGACTGGTGGCAAAGAGCATCACGTCATGCTATCGGCCATTATTCATGAGCATATTGGCGAGCTGTTTCCGGGGATGAATGTCACCGGCTGTCATCAGTTTCGACTGACGCGTAATGCGGACTTAGACCTAGCGGACGATGTCGAGGATATCGCCAAAGCGTTAGAGGGTGAGCTTGAAAACCGCCGCTTCGGTGATAAGGTGCGCCTAGAGGTCACCACCGACTGCCCGACGCCCATCAGCGACTATCTGCTCAATGAGTTTGAGCTGCACGACAATCAGCTGTACCGTGTCAACGGTCCGGTCAACCTCACGCGTTTATTGTTCGACTTTAATATACCAGCGCTGCGCTATCAGCCCTTTACGCAAGCGATACCCAAAGCGTTTCGCCGCGAAGAAAAAAAGCTGGACAAAACCAGTAGCATGTTTGCTGCCATGCGCAAAAGAGATGTACTGGTGCATCACCCTTTTCATGCCTTCTCACCTGTCGTCAACCTATTATGGCAAGCCGCCAACGACCCAAAAGTTTTGGCAATCAAGCAAACGCTGTACCGCTCAGGCACCAATTCAGAAATCGTCAAAGCACTGGCCGCTGCTGCTCGAAATGGCAAAGAAGTCACTGCCGTCATCGAGCTGCGCGCCCGTTTTGATGAAGCCTCAAACATCGCAGTCGCCAATTATCTGCAAGAAGCAGGGGCGGTGGTAGTGTATGGCATTGTCGGCTACAAAACCCATGCTAAACTGATGCTAATCATACGCCGCGAGGATGATCGCATTCGCCGCTATGTACACTTAGGGACAGGCAACTACCATGCCGCCAATGCTAAGGTCTATACCGACTACGGCTTGTTTACCGCCGACCCTGATATCTCAGAAGACGTGCACAAGATATTTCAGGAGCTAACGGGCATGGGCAAGCCTGCCAATCTCAAAAAACTCCTGCATGCGCCCTTTACCTTGCATGATAAGTTGATGAGTTTTATCGATGCTGAGATCGCTCACGCAAAGGCAGGTAAACGCGCTCATATCATGGTCAAGGTCAATGCTTTGACTGAGCGTCGCCTGATCGGCAAGCTCTATGATGCCTCTCAAGCAGGGGTAAAAATCGAGCTGATTTTGCGCTCGATGTGCTGTCTGCGTCCACAGGTCAAAGGTTTGTCGGAAAACATCACAGTACGCTCGGTGATAGGCCGGTTTTTAGAGCACACACGCATTTACTATTTTTATAATAACGGTGACGAGCGTCTGTATTGTGGTAGTGCCGACTGGATGGACCGTAACTTGTTTCACCGTGTCGAAGTGGCGTTTCCGATTGAAGATAAAAAACTGTTTCAGCAGATATATCAAGATGGCTTGATCAACTACTTACAAGACAATACCCAAGCGTGGACGCTTAATGGCGATGGCGTCTGGCAGCAATTACAGCCTGCTGCTGGCACGCCGCCACATGCCGCCCAAGAGCACTTATTAACGCTCATCAATGGGGTAGAGGCGTCGTCTTAACAGTCCTCTAATACTGACTCAAACCAAACGCTGGCGATGACTGGCGTTTGGTTTTTTTATGGATGCCAGTAGGTACCGTTATTTGTGTGATGCTGGCAGGAAGTTACAAACTGTCTTGTAACCTCACATTTATTCACACATTGATACCGCAGCACACTGGTGTCTGGTCGAGCCTTGTTTCTATAATAAAAATACACTCAATCATAAAGCATAGAACGTAAAAGAACGTAAAAGCCAATGATAAAAGCATAGGAAAAAAGGGAAGCCTCTATGAATAATCACGATACGACGCCTGATACTTCTGATACAAAATCAGACATCAAAAAAGCAGCCGAACAGGCAGACAGTCAAAAGATTCAGCAAAATCTCAAGGAAGACAAGAGAGTCGATGTGCCTGAACAGCTAAGCGAAGAAGAGCAAACCGCCTTCATCGAAGAGGATTTACGTACCGATAAATAAGAGGATAACAAATAACAGGATAAATAGTTACTCCACTTAATAGGGCGTGTCCTCATTTTAAAAATGGTGATAAAAATGAGATAAGTCGCCGTCAAACAAGGAATATAGCGCAGGTAATATCGAGATATTAATTAGCTATTTGACACCGTTTGGCCAGATTTAGCCATTTTTAGCCCATTTAGATGACTATCGATTGAATTGAGGACACGTCCACGCCAATACATACGTGAGGGATATAGCATGTCAGACAATACACGCCCAAATAATGAAGAAGCAGTACCGATCCACGACCCTGCCATCAAGCAGCCAGACAACCCAAAAGGCAGCTATGAAGGCCGAAAATACCAGCCAAATATAGATGGGCCAGAACAAGCCTCACAGGAGACAGACGAGGTCTATGTCGACCCGCGCAAAGAAGAAAACCTACCTGATGGCGGCAAAAACGTGGCTGATCTCAATGCTCATGATCTGAGCCAAAAAGGCAACGAATAATTCGTTATCAATATAGGTTAGACCCATATAAGTTATTATGAAACGTAAGGTCGAGTATTGAGCATACCATTTCGTGGCCAAGCTAAAGAAGTAGCTACGACCATAAAGTATTAATGAAAAAGCAATAACGATAAAAAAGACAAGGATAAGATGATGCAAACCAAAGACCCAGCATTAACCAAAACGCCCATAGATAATCATAAAGATCATAAAGACACGCTTGGTCGCCACGATATGAGCAATAATGGCAAAAAACATGATATCGAAGATCATGAGATTGAAGAAAAAACGACAGAGAATAAAGGGACAGATACTTTTGAAGAAGGCATCGTAGAGACAGAGCATGTCAATGACGATGATAACCCTGCGCGCCAGCCAGATCGACGCGATCAAGAAGGCACTGCGTTTGATGATAACGTTAATGAAAGGACTGTCAGTAGCGAAGCCCCTGATAGCCATAAGATTAACAACAAAAATCGCTATGCCACTGTCGATAATGCCCAGACACGGGTGTTAAACCCTGACGAAAAAGATCACAAAAAAGACAGATAGTTTTTTTATGATCTAGGGCAAATCCTTCATTCACTTGATTTACTTTCATCTTTCTATCATAAGGAAATGCTATGAATAATCCCAATGATCACTCATTAAAACCAGCAGAGACAGCACAATCGTCAAAACACCAGCAACATGAGCTAAAAGATGCTGACGACAATGACGGTATCGTGCCCGATGATGCGCTGCAAAAAGCCAATCCTGCGGCTGCAGAGCGTGTCACAGATGATCACGACCCGCACCACGTCGCCAAAGACCATAAACAGTACGATAGCCCGCTGATGGAAGACGATAAATAGTTAAGCGGGCGTGCCACTATGAAACCGTAGCTCAGTATCAGGACTGGTGATAAGCTCTGCTTCTACTTCTCTAAAAAATGCCACTCGCTCATCGATATTCTCTGTCGATAGTGACTGTGCCAATGCCAAATAATCCTCAAAATGACGACTCTCTGATTTGAGCAAATAGCGATAGTATTTTGCCAGTCGCTCATCATCAATCACCTCAGCCAATGCCGCAAAGCGCTCACAAGAGCGCGCTTCGATAAACGCGCCGATGATCAGCACGTCAATCATTGCCGCAGGCTCATAAGTGCGCTTATGCTTGAGCATGCCTTTGGCATAGCGCCCCGCACTTAAGTATCGCCATTCTTGACCACGCTCATTCATGATACCCAGCACTTGCTCATAGTGCAGCATCTCCTCACGTATCAGCTGCGCCAATTTACGCTGCAAATCATAAGAAAACTCATAGCGAAACAGTAGGTTCATCGCGGTGCCAGCGGCTTTTTTTTCGCAGTTGGCATGATCTTGAATGATCAAAGGTAGGTCAGCGATAGCGGCGGCTACCCAGTCTGGCGTGGTACGTGCACCCAAAAAACCATAAACCGCAGATAAGTCTACTTTGTTCGGTGTGCGCAGCTGCGAGATATCTACACTGTCTTCTTCTGTACGGCTTTCTACTGTAGTGTCGTCATTTATAGCATTGGAATTGGTTGGCATGGTCGGTTTACTCATAGTCTGTGTCATGGTCAAAAAGTATTGGATAAGATAAAAGGTTGTTTTAAAGGTTTGGGTTTACCGCCTGAGCTTATTAACTATCATTTTTATACTGAGCTGACTATATAAAAGTCCGAAAAAACGATCACCACGATTTGAGGATAAAGAGCCTTAGCGCTGATAGGCTGTAGGGTATCATTATTATACAACCCCAGTATTTACCTGGTGAATGGGGTTTTCTTGTTTATTTCTTTATTTGATAGTAGGATGATATTTCGTTTAGGCGGCATTTTATTTGATGACTCAATAAAGGAGCGATCAAGGAGCGATGAGCGCCCGCTCGAGATGGCAAACATTATAACAACTGCCAGCGCGATATAAAGCAGATATCACTATCTACGAAAAGGCACAGCCATCACGCAGATCACCCGCTCATATCAAGGACGCGCCACTTTAGAGAAATACGCGTCATCTACTACCGCTATAGTGGTAGCAACTTCGTAGGTACACCCATCACAGATAGATAAGGATAACAGCATGAGCCAATCTTCTAACGCCAATCGGATTCAAAAAGGTATTCTTGCCATCGACCAGCAGTTGTATGACTTTATCGAAAACGAAGTGCTGCCAAAAGTCGGTGTGGACTCAGACAGTTATTGGTCAGGTTTTGAAAAAGTCATCAAAGCGTTTACGCCGCGCAACAAAGCGCTGCTTGCGACTCGTGACAGCATTCAAGCGCAAATCGATCAATGGCATCTAGACAATCCTGCCAAAGAAGGTGAGATTGATTTCCCAGCGTACAAGGCTTTTTTGCAAGAAATTGGCTATTTGTTACCAGAAGGTGATGACTTTACAGTAAGCACCCAAAACGTCGATGATGAGATTGCTCATATTGCAGGTCCACAGCTAGTTGTCCCCGTACGCAACGCGCGCTATGCGCTAAATGCCACCAACGCTCGTTGGGGCAGCTTGTACGATGCCTTATATGGCACCGATGTCATCAGCGATGAAAATGGTCAAGAAGCAGGCAGCAGCTATAATCCCACGCGCGGCGCGGCCGTTGTCGCTTATGCCAAAGCCTTTTTGGACGAGCATTTTGCGCTAGCCTCAGGCTCTTATACCGATGTCACAGGCTTTAAAATCGTCGATGGAAAGCTGGAAGTCAAGCTGGGCGATAGCAGCACTGAGCTAAAAGACGCCGAAAAATTCGTCGGTTATGTCGGCGAGGCAGATAGCCCCTTTGGTATTTTGCTCAAAAACAATGGCTTACACGCAGAGATTCAAATCGATGCCAGCCATCCAGTAGGTAAAGATGACCCAGCAAACATCAAAGACGTACTATTAGAGTCCGCCATTACCGCGATTCAAGACTGCGAAGACTCAATCGCTGCGGTCGATGCCGAAGAAAAAGTTGAAGTGTATCGCAACTGGCTAGGTTTGATGAATGGCGATTTGCAAGAGACGTTTGAAAAAGGTGGTAAAACCCGCACCCGTAAGCAAAACCCAGATCGTGAGTACACCACACCAGAGGGCGGCACACTGATCTTACCAGGCCGCTCATTGCTCTTGATCCGTAACGTCGGTCACTTGATGCAAAACCCAGCGATTTTGGTCGATTTGGGCAATGGTCAAGAGCAAATCTTTGAAGGCCTGATGGATGGTTTGATCACGCCGCTATTGACGCTAAACGATCTAAAAGGCAAAAACGCGCTATCAAACTCACGCAAAGGCTCGATGTATATCGTCAAGCCAAAAATGCATGGCCCTGATGAAGTCAAAATGGCCAATGATTTGTTTAATGCGGTAGAGGACTTGCTTGGCCTAGAGCGCCATACGCTCAAGATAGGTATCATGGATGAAGAGCGCCGCATGACGGTAAACCTAAAAGAAGCCATCCGCCAAGCCAAAGAGCGCGTTATCTTTATTAATACCGGCTTTTTGGATCGTACAGGCGACGAGATGCATACCAGTATGAATGCTGGCCCATTTGTACCAAAAGGCGAGATGAAGTCGCAGGCATGGCAGCCCGCCTATGAGCAGTGGAACGTCGATATCGGTCTAGAAACAGGCCTGCAGGGTGTGGCGCAGATTGGTAAAGGGATGTGGGCTAAGCCTGACGAGATGAAAGAGATGCTAGAGACCAAGGCGGCGCATCCAAAATCTGGTGCCAGTACCGCTTGGGTACCATCACCGACAGGCGCCACCTTGCATAGCATGCATTATCATCAAGTCAATGTCGCCGAGGTACAAGACAGCCTAAAATCACGCGAGCGTGCTAGCCTAGACGATATCTTGACCATTCCATTGGCCAAAGACACCAACTGGACAGAGGAAGAGAAGCAGCAAGAGCTGGACAACAACGCGCAGGGTATCTTAGGGTACGTGGTACGCTGGGTAAACCAAGGCGTCGGTTGCTCAAAAGTGCCTGACATCAACGACGTGGGCCTGATGGAAGACCGTGCGACTTTGCGTATCTCAAGCCAGCATATCGCCAACTGGTTGCATCACGGTGTGGTCAGCGAGCAGCAAGTCATGGATACCATGAAGCGTATGGCGAAGATTGTCGATGAGCAAAATGCCGGCGACAGTAGCTATCAGCCTATGGCAAACAACTTTGAGCAGTCTTATGCCTTTAAAGCGGCCTGTGACCTCGTCTTTAAAGGACGCGAGCAGCCAAGCGGCTACACTGAGCCACTATTGCACCAAGCACGCTTGGATCTAAAAGCCAACGTCTAAGCCAGTGTGCGTCGCTATCCTATTGCATCGGCATAAAAGCTGTGTCGATGCATGTATATATTGCTACATGGCTATATTGACCCGGTGTCGATAGTAGATAGCGATAATGCTGTTTCGCTTATAAGCGCTACTTATCAGTGAATAAGTAGCGCTTTATTTTTGTACGTAATACAGTGGGCGTAATCGAATGGTTTGTCATAAAACTTACGATAAGCCATTGGTATTTAAGCGCATTGTATGGCTGTTTTTTTCAAAGCCTGAGCGCTATAAAAGATATGGAGTGCGCCAGATATCGCGTTAAAAGTACAAAAAAATATGTTGCAAATTATGTCAAAGTTGTTATGCTTGTACTCGAAGTATGAGTTTGGTAACGGATGTTACGCAGCAGAAGGATAAAGACCAACGTTTACATGGCAGTTACTTTTTTGATGCTGGTTATGTAAGTCATGGTTTTTTCATCTTACTGTAATAAAACTTCGCCACACTTGTTTCTGACTAATCTCGGTAGCCAGTTACACATTATATCTTTGAGGATTTGTGACGATACCAATTGGGCACCAGCTAATAATAGCTCGCTCATTACTACAATTGTAAAGTGGAGATACCCCATGAAAAAACTACTTTTAGCTACAGCCGTTGCTGCTCTATCTGTTTCTGCAGCCAATGCCGCTCCAACTGTCTACGGTAAAGGCTTCTTAACTTTAGATGTAAACACTGGTGACAATGACACAACTACAACGACTTATAACACTGATGGAAGCGTTGATAGTGTTGTTAAAACTTCAGTAGACGCTGATGGTCGTAGCCAATTAAACTCAAATGCTTCACGTATTGGTTTAAAAGGTTCTGAAGCACTAACTGCAAACACTGACTTAGTTTATCAACTAGAGTACGGTATCGATATTGACGCTGGTGATGCTTTTGTAGATGCAGACGGTGGCCGTATGGAAAAGTCAGATCAGTTTTACTCACGTGACACTTATCTTGGTTTGAAAAACGCTCAGTACGGTACATTGCTTGCTGGTCGTCTATCAGCTATCGATGACTACGTAAACTTTGCTAACGTGACTCAAGGTGGCGTACTAGGTGGTGATGTCGTACTTGCAAGCTTTGACGCACCGCGTACTAACAACACTTTCAACTACTTCTCGCCTAACATCAATGGCATGCAGTTCATGGCGATGTACGCCATGGATGAAGACAACAATACTGATACACTAGGCCGCGATGCGTTTGGTGTTGGTGGTAAATACGAAGCAGGTCCAATGAACGTTGGTGCTACGTACATCCAAGCAGGCGACTTTAAAGTTGCTCGTGTCAGTGGTAACTATGCTATCAGCCCAGTAGTGACACTAGGCGCTCTATATCAAAACACTGATTTTGACAGTGATGACAACGAAAATGCATTCACTATCAGTGGTGAGATGGCGACAGCGACTCCTTGGACTGCCTATGCTCAAGGTGATTTCGTAAACAACGTTGGTGGTGCTGACGATGCTGAAGCTTTCCGTGCGGTAGTAGGCGGCAAATATGCGTTTAACGCGGCAACGACTGGTCACCTATATGGTGCTTATTTAAGCTCAGAGGCTACAGTAACTGCACCTCTTGTAAAAGTTGAGAGCGAGTTTGATGGTTTTGGTATCGGTGGTGGTATCGAATACAAATTCTAATCTAACCATTAGAATCTAAATAAAAAACTCATCCTTCGGGGTGGGTTTTTTTGTTGTATGTATTATTTGTGACAAAAGTCTACCGCTGAGGTACAAAACAAGAGTTTCAGACAGTTTGCATTTTTGCCCTATATTTTATGGCGTATTTTTAGTAAAATCCTTCTTTACCAATTACCGAAAGAGTACTATGACCAAGTTTATATTTGTGACCGGTGGGGTAGTGTCCTCACTAGGAAAAGGTATCACCGCCGCTTCTCTTGCTGCGGTCTTAGAAGCGCGTGGCGTGACTGTCACGATGACCAAGATGGATCCGTATATCAACGTCGATCCAGGTACGATGAGCCCATTTCAGCATGGTGAGGTGTTTGTCACCGAAGATGGCGCAGAGACGGATTTAGATTTGGGCTATTATGAGCGCTTCTTACGCCATTCTAAGATGACTAAGAGCAACAACTTTACCAGTGGTCGTATCTATCAAAACGTGCTAAACAAAGAGCGCCGCGGTGAGTATCTGGGCGGTACCGTACAGGTCATCCCGCACATCACTGATGAAATCAAAAGTAAGATTCTTGCCAGTGGCGAAGGCTACGATATCGCCATTATCGAGATTGGCGGTACAGTCGGTGACATCGAGTCGCTGCCATTTATGGAGGCCGTACGTCAGATGCAAGTAGAGCTTGGTCGCAATCGCGCTATGCTCATGCATTTAACGCTGGTGCCTTATATCGCTAGTGCCGGCGAAACCAAAACTAAGCCGACCCAGCATTCAGTCAAAGAGCTACGCTCTATCGGTCTGCAGCCAGATATTCTCATCTGCCGCTCTGAGCACCATATCTCGCAAGACAACCGCCGCAAGATTGCGCTGTTTACCAATGTCGAAGAGCGCGCAGTCATCATGTGTGAAGATGCCCAAAGCATCTATCAAATCCCGCGCACCCTACATGAGCAAGATCTTGACGATCTAATCTGTGAGCGTTTTGGTCTTGATGTACCAGAAGCGGATTTGAGCGATTGGGACAAAGTGGTCGAAGCCCAGCTCAACCCTGAAGCGGTAGTGACGGTGGCGATGGTCGGCAAATATGTCGAGTTACCAGACGCCTATAAGTCGATCAACGAAGCGTTGCTACATGCCGGTATCGTGCATCAGTCAGATGTCAAAATTGACTATATCGATGCTGAGCTACTAGAGACGGACGATGAGCTGTATGCGCGTCTAAACGATGCCGATGCGATTTTGGTACCAGGTGGTTTTGGTGAGCGCGGTACCACTGGTAAAATGAGAGCCATCACTTATGCCCGCGAAAACAAAGTGCCGTATCTGGGTATCTGTCTGGGTATGCAGTTGGCGGTGATTGAATACGCCCGTAATGTGCTGCATATCGATGCCAACTCTTCTGAGTTTCATCGTACTGCCGCTGAGCCTATCATCGGTCTGATCACTGAATGGCTAGATGAGCGCGGCGAGCTACAGATTCGTAGCGATGACTCAGATCTTGGCGGCACGATGCGCCTAGGCGCGCAACAAGCGGAGTTGGTCGCTGGTAGCAAGCTATCACAGATTTATGGCACCAAAAACATCACTGAGCGTCATCGCCATCGTTATGAGATGAACAATCGTTATATCGAGCCACTAGAGCAAGCGGGTATGAGTATCTCGGGTTATTCTGCCAAACAGCATTTGGTTGAGTCGGTTGAGATTGCAGATCATCCATGGTTTATCGCGGTACAGTTCCATCCTGAGTTTACCAGCTCGCCTCGTGGTGGCCATCCGCTGTTTAATAGCTTTGTCAAAGCGGCAAAAGACTATAGCGAAACGAAGTAGTCGTTAGCTTAGTAGGAAGCAACCGCTGCTTGGTAGAGAGAGTTGCTACTATTAAAAAAGCTATGAGTGAGCCGGCAATAATTGTGCTCGCACCAATCATAAATGTTATGCGATAACAGCATTACTATAAAAAGACTGATCTTCGGATTGGTCTTTTTTGCTTTTATACATGCAGAGGGTTATACCTAGCTGGTCGGGCAATAACAATAACAATAACAATAACAACGCTTGGTCATGGCTAATTACGCTAGGATACTTTCTTTCATTGGGTTATCGGTTACAATATCAGGCAGAGACATCACTATAATAAAGAGGAAAATAGCGGTATGGACAATCTAACCACAGCGCAATCGCATATCACGCTCACCACCCCCAGTCACAGCACCATCACGATTGGCAATGATCAGCCGTTTGTGTTGTTTGGCGGCATGAATGTCTTAGAGTCGAAAGAGATGGCGTTTGAGATTGCAGAGCAGTATGTCGAGATATGTCAGCGTTTGGGCATCGGCTATGTGTTTAAAGCCAGCTTTGATAAAGCCAATCGCTCTAGTTTGCATTCTTACCGAGGCCCAGGCTTAGAAAAAGGCATCGACTGGCTGGGGCAAATCAAAGAAAAGTTTCAAGTACCGATTATCACCGATGTACACGAGCCGTATCAAGCCGCACCGGTCGCAGAGGTCGCTGATATCATTCAGCTGCCTGCGTTTTTGTCGCGTCAGACTGACTTGGTGCATGCGATGGCAAAGACAGATGCCATCATCAATATCAAAAAAGCACAGTTTTTAGCGCCGCATGAGATGCGTCATATCATCAATAAATGCTTGGAAGGTGGCAATGATAAGCTCATACTTTGTGAGCGCGGCAGTGCCTTTGGTTATAACAATTTGGTCGTGGATATGCTCGGGTTTGATACCATGAAACAAATGAACGTACCGGTGTTTTTTGATGTGACCCACAGTTTGCAGCAGCCAGGCGCGCGCAGTGACAGTGCTGGCGGCCGCCGCGAGCAAATCACCACCCTTGCCCGTGCAGGAATGGCAACGGGACTGGCGGGGCTGTTTTTGGAGGCGCATCCAAACCCGGAGGTGGCAAAATGCGATGGCCCCTGTGCGCTCAGAACCAGCCAGTTGGAGCCGTTTTTGCGTCAGCTTAAGCAGATTGATGACTTGGTCAAAGGTTTTGAGGTGTTAGATACTCACTAATACCGTCAACGGGATCCATGATAGGAGGATAGGATAATGGCGATTCAGACAGCACAAGTCAGCATCGAAAACATCGATGATGCCGAAGGCTTGGACAGTGTGATGACCGCGCTGAAAAACATTACAGGGGTGACCGCGATAGAGCTTGATGCGGCAAGCAGTATAGCAACCGTGCGTTATGATGATACCGATACCAGTATTCATGCCCTAACGGCGGCGATTAGCATGGTCGATTATGTGACGCAGCCATATCCTATCGATGCACCGCAAAATCCACGCTATCATGATTAAAAGTTATCATAATTAAAAGATATGGCGTCGCAAAGTGAGCGTCGGGCATCGCCTGCTGGACAAAGTCAATCCAATATAAAAACGACGTGACAGCCGTGGATCTGATTTATTTGGATTTGATTATATAAAGCTTGATTATATAAAGTATGAAGGCGTTAGATAATAAAGTCATACCAAAGCGCCTTGTTGTTGGCTCTGATAGGGCTTATGCTAGGACAAGCCCTTAGTAAATGACTGTATTTACTTTAAACTAGGTTAGTTATATAACAATAAGGAGGCCCTCATGGCAACCCAGACTCGTATTATCAATATCGATGGCATGACTTGTGGCGGCTGCGTGGCAAGCGTCCATACAGCCACAGGTGATATCGACGGTTTAGATACCATGACTGTCGATTTGGCTGACAAGCTGGCAACGGTGACATTTGATGATAGCAAAACCAGCGCAGAAGCCATTGCGGCCGCGATCGAAGAGGCAGGTTTTGATGCAACCGTCGCCAACTCGTAAGCCTTACCGCTTTAACGCAAAACCAGCTGTCATGGCTGGTTTTTTTCATGAGAGCCTTGCTGTTAGTCTACTTGCTTTGACAACTTTGCAAAGCATGGCTGCAGGGCTTGAATAGAGAATAGTCGTAGCCATTTACTAGGTATGAGGCAATAGCCACGCTTGAGTAGGACTTATCTCTCATTAGATTAGGGCGTGTTCTTATTTTTATCGTTGAGCCACTATAAAATAAATACAGTGCGACTGGGAGTAATTTTGCGCAGTCTCTGTCTACGCAGGCACAGCAAGCAAGAAAAATTGATACCAGTCGCGCGTGATAAAACCATGTACTTCTTTTATTTAAGATTGACCCTATCATTCATATTGAGAATGAGGACACGCCCCAGCATAGTCTGTTTGTCTGCAGACGCTTTTTTCTGATTTTGACGTCTGATATTTAGATTTTTTCACCGATTTTATTATATATTTATAAACGCTATAGTCCGCCTACCCAAAACGAAGCGCCTGTTATTTAAGAGATGGCAGTTGCCTTTATAGAAGTCTTGGCCGCTTTTAGAGTAAACCGACTATGTAATGCGCTATAACGCAACCACGAGTTTTATTTATGAAAGATTCTACCCGCACCAGTACTGACCCGTCTTATGAGGTGGCGACTGATATTGAGTCCAAGACTGCGATAGCGCCTGAGCGTGCGCACTTGCAGCTAGCGATCGATGGCATGACGTGTCAGGCGTGTGCTTCGCGGATTGAGAAGGTACTTAGCAAAAAGCCGGCGGTATATGAGGCAAGTGTGAACTTCGCTGGCGAGACTGCCAATATCGATTATGATCCGGCGCAGACCACCCCCGAGCAAGTCACAGAGTGGGTCAACAAAACCGGCTTTGTCGCCAATCTGCAAGCCGCTGACAGCTTGTTTGCGCAGACGGATAAAGACACGGCAACCGAGTATCCATGGCGCTTGATCGGGCTATGGATCTGTCTGTTGCCGTTTTTGGTTGGTATGGCGGGTATGCTAACGGGATTTGGTATGGCGTGGATGCCGCCTGTTTGGATTCAGTTTGTCCTAGCCACCCTTGTCCAGTTTGGACTGGCATTGCCATTTTATAAAAGTGCGTGGGCGTCTATCAAAGGCGGCCTTGCCAATATGGACGTGCTGGTGGTCATCGGTACGGTGACTATTTGGGCGTATTCTACTTATCTGTGGTTGACTCATGGCGATGGTACGTTAAGCAGCCTATTGCAAAGTGGATATGCTGACGGACATGGCCCCGCTGTGTATTTTGAAGCCGGGGTGATGGTCATCGCCTTTGTACGAACGGGTAAGTATTTGGAGGAGCGCACCAAAAAGCACAGCCTAAACAGTATCGATTTATTGTTGTCACTGACGCCAGATGAAGTAGAGCAGCAGCAGCCCAACGGCGACTTTCATAATGTCGCATTGCAGGCGGTGCAAGTCGGTGACATCCTGCGTGCCAAGCAAGGCAGCCGTGTGGCAACCGACGGGGTGGTCATAGATGGTGGCGGCTGGTGCGTGGAGAGTCATCTGACGGGTGAGTCTGTGCCCCTCAAAAAACAAATAGGCGATGAGCTGCTGGCAGGGGCATTGGTCGAAAACGGCAGTTTGCTGTATCGCGTCAGTGCCAAAGGCAGCGATACCCAGCTTGGCGATATGGTCAAAGCCCTTAGCGACGCCCAAGGCTCAAAGGCTGACTTGGCAAGGCTTGCCGATAGAGTAACGGCTGTTTTTGTACCAGTGGTGGTGACCATCGCTTTGGCTACCTTTGGGCTAACGTGGTGGCTGACCGGCATGGTGGATACCGCCTTGATGCATGCGGTGTCGGTATTGGTCATCGCGTGTCCTTGTGCGCTCGGTCTGGCCACGCCTGCGGCTATCATGGCAGGCATGGGCGTGGCCGCGCGCCATGGCGTTTGGTTTAAAGACGCGCAAAGCCTCGAGGCGGCGGGCAATATCGACACGGTCGTGCTTGATAAAACCGGCACATTGACTGTCGGTAAGCCGTCTATCGTCGATCATGTCATGGTGGACAGCTCCATTGCTGTCGATGATGTGCTACAAATTGCGGCAAGCGTTGAGGCGCATGCCAGTCACCCCTTAGCGACCGCCTTGATCAATGCTGCGGCCGAGCGTCATTTGCCACTGATGACTGTCACTGATATCAGCGTCATCAAAGGCGCGGGTATCCAAGCCAATATCGAAGGCTTGGGTCTGGTAAAAGTCGGCACGGCAGAATTTGCCAATCTAACTTTGCCAAAATTTATGCCAAAAGTATGGCAAATCGCCAGTACCGTAGCGCTTAGTATCAATGATGAACCGCTTGGGGCGTTTGCTTTGGCAGATGATCTAAAGGCAGACACCCCGCAGGCGATAGCGGCGTTACAAGAAAGCGGCATCCAAGTCATCTTGATGAGTGGTGATAAGCAGTCTGTGGTTGATCACGTGGCAGGGCAGCTGGGCATCGATAAGGCATATGGCCAAATGAGCCCGCGGGATAAAGCCAGTCAAATCGCGCTGTTGCAAACTGCAGGCCATAAAGTGGCCATGGCAGGTGATGGCGTCAATGATGCGCCAGCGATGGCCACCGCCGATGCCAGTTTTGCCATGTTTGAGGGTACTGATGTCGCGCAGCATAGCGCCTCCGCTCGCTTGATGGGCGAGTCGCTGATGCATATCGATGCGGCACAAAAAATCGCCAACGCCACACTGCGCAATATCAAGCAAAACTTATTTTTTGCGTTTCTTTATAATACGCTGGGCATACCGCTGGCAGCGTTTGGGTTTTTAAACCCGATGATTGCCGCGGCGGCAATGGCGCTAAGCTCTATCTCTGTCCTGATGAACGCGCTACGTTTGACCCGTTTTCGCACTGAGGTTGAGCTAGATAATACCGTCTCTACTCATCACACTGATGATAAGCGCTTGCCAAGTGCATAAGTCTGCTAGGGCAGTCACCTTCGCCGATATCGCCGTGAGCCAGATAGGCGGATAACCGAGCGTTTGTATGACTTTATGAGCGTCAGTCGGTGCAAGAGAAGGGAAGTTTGGCGAAATTTATGCTATGATGCCACGTACGATAGCTGCTCATGAAAGCCGTAAATAAACGCTTGATTTTGTCCAAACCCAGCCGATTATACTAAGTAGGCAAGACAGGTTTGGGCCTGCGCTATACGATATTTTATTTTATCTTTTTTGTATTCTAGTTGCCGTTATTTACCCCATAAACTTGGCATGACCAAAGGAATTAACAGACATTATGTACGCTGAAGAAACCACCAACGTCACCGCAATTAAAGACATTCGCGCTCGTGAGATTTTAGACTCGCGCGGTAACCCAACCATCGAAGCTGACGTCATTTTGGCTGATGGTACTATCGGCCGTGCTGCTGCACCAAGTGGCGCGTCTACTGGCTCACGTGAAGCCCTCGAGCTACGTGATGGCGACAAAGATCGCTACATGGGCAAAGGTGTCAAAAAAGCCGTGGCCAACGTCAATAGCCAGATCCGTAGTGCGCTTATGGACAAAGACGTCACCGAGCAGCAAGCCATTGATGATGCGATGATTGCATTAGATGGTACAGAAAACAAAGACAACCTTGGCGCAAATGCCATGCTCGCGGTCTCTCTTGCCACGGCAAAAGCCGCTGCTAAGTCACAAAGCTTGCCACTGCATCAATACATTGCCAACTTGCGCAATCAGACATCATTGACCATGCCGGTACCAATGATGAATATCCTAAACGGCGGCGAGCATGCCGACAACACCGTTGATATCCAAGAGTTTATGATTGAGCCAGTTGGTTTTACCAGTTTCTCAGAAGCCCTGCGCGCAGGTACAGAGATTTTCCATAGCCTAAAGTCTGTCCTAAAATCACAAGGTCTCAATACTGCGGTCGGTGATGAAGGGGGCTTTGCGCCCAACCTGCGTAGCAACGAAGAGGCTATTACTGTCATCATGCAAGCGATCGAGCAGGTCGGCTATAAGGCCGGTGAAGAGATTCATTTGGCGCTAGACTGTGCGGCCAGTGAGTTCTATAAAAACGGACAATATATCTTGGCAGGTGAGGGCAACAAAGCTTTTGATAGTCAAGGCTTCTCAGACTACCTTGTAGGCCTGACGCGTCAATATCCGATCATCTCTATCGAAGATGGCCTTGATGAGTCAGATTGGGACGGCTGGAAGTACTTAACTGAGCAAATCGGTGATAAAGTTCAGTTGGTTGGTGATGATTTGTTTGTGACCAACCCTGCTATCTTGCAAGAAGGTATCGACAAGCACATTGCCAATGCGATTTTGATTAAATTTAACCAAATCGGTACGCTGTCAGAAACCCTAGACGCCATTTATCTGGCGAAGAAAAATGGCTATGCGACGATTATCTCGCATCGCTCAGGTGAGACAGAAGACAGCACCATTGCAGACTTGGCAGTCGGTACCGCAGCCGGTCAAATCAAAACAGGCTCACTATGCCGTTCAGACCGCGTAGCGAAGTACAACCAATTGCTACGTATCGAGCAGCAAGTACGCGCCAGCTACCGTGGCCGTGAAGAGTTCATTGGCCTACGTGGCTAAACGCTCTTATAGTTACAGTCGATAAGTAAGTGTATGCTGGACGATAGGCTGCTTTTGCGGTATCGTTCAGCATACTGAGCTGTGTTGATCCTCTCTGTCTTGTTTGGCGCAAACCCTTTATGAAATACTTTAGCCAATTTATGCTACTTGCCTTAGCCGTTGCAGTACTCTTAGGTCTGCAATATCAGTACTGGCTGGGTGAAAACGGCCATTTTGAGCATCAAAAACTGCTGACACAAATCGAAGAGCAGCAGCGCTTAAATGACAATCAAGTATCAGCAAATAACTTGTTGCGTACGGACGTTCATGACTTAAAAAACGGTCTTGAGGCGGTAGAAGAGCATGCTCGTTTAGACTTAGGTTTGATCAAACCCAATGAAACCTTTGTACAGGTATCCACGGCGCCGACGACGCACAGTCGTTATTAAGACGGGCATATCAAGCCAGTCGTTTGGCGATACCTTGGTCTTGCCATTATCATTATAACCACGATGACATTCAGACACTTTTCAGTCTCTCTCTTTTTATCTTTTCCCCTTTTTTAGCGCCACCTCATGGCTCCCGTGATTTTTCTTTGATAGGCCTTGGCTCATGAATACCACTCCTCGCATACATGCCATGATCGTTGCTGCTGGTCGCGGCAGTCGTTTTGGTGCGTCTATGGCCAAGCAGTATACCTTGTTTCAAGGCCAGACATTGCTGCAGCATAGCGTGGCACGGCTCGCTTGTAGTGCCTTTATCGAGCAGTGCTGGTTGGTCATCGCTGCGGAAGATACTACCGCGCAAATGCTCAATTTTGCCTTGCCGGTACAGTACACCACTGGCGGTGCTGAGCGTTGGCAGTCGGTGCAGGCGGGCGTGGAGGCCATTCGGCAGTCAGGTGCTGCAGACACCGATTTGGTCTTGATCCATGATGCTGCGCGCCCAGCGGTGCCCAGCTGTGATATTGATAAAGTCATTACGGCGGCGATGCATGAGCCGTATGGCGCCATCTTAGCGACGCCAGTCGCTGATACCCTCAAGCACTCCTATGTACAAGACGCGGGGCTGCCTACTTATATTGCGCAAACGCTTGATCGCAGCAATATATGGCAAGCACAAACGCCGCAAGTCTTTCGACTAAACCAATTACAAAAAGTCCTACAGCATGTCAGTGAACAGCAGATAGCAATCACAGATGAAGCCAGTGCTTTTGAGTCTCTGAGGTTACCCATCCGCTTGGTGGCTGGCAGTCGCCAAAACATCAAATTGACGTATCCTGATGATGCTGTCTTGCTCTCTGCTATCTTGAGTCTGCAAGCTTAGTAGCTTTTACCTTGATAGCCTTTACGTAGACGCTAGAACCATCAGCTTATTAAACCCCTTGTCTTTTTGGTACAACCGTATATTATCGCTGCAAAAAATACAAAGCGATGCACCCAATATATTTGTTTTAGTAAATATAAAGGTGTACTAATATATCATTATTTATCTATAACCAAAATTATAGAGCAAACATAGGTTGCTTTGATGACGAAACTGGCCTATGATGTAACTAACTTAATACAATTGATATAAACACTTATAAAATCAATAATATAACAAGCCAGTTGATTGATTTTAATTGTCTTGTCTCTAGATTTTTTCTAACGTTAGTATGGTTGTCTTAGCTACATTAACCTAAATATAGGGAGAAGCGGATTGTCAATGGTCAATGATTCGACAAATCCAGTAACGACGGATCTTTACCAGCTGGTGTACATCAGCCGGATTACTTCGACTGGTCTGTCAAGTCCCAGTACGCTTAATGACATCTCAGAGATTGCGGTTGAGCGTAACCAAACGGACGAGATTACTGGTATCCTTTGTTATGGCAATGGATATTTCTTGCAATGTGTGGAGGGGTCGGAGCAAGCTTTGACCAATCTAAAAAATCGCTTGCTAGTAGATGATCGGCATAAAGACATGAATGTCTTGGATTTTTCAGCGATTGATGAGCGCCGTTTTTCGAGCTGGTCGCTGCGCTCTATCACACTTGAGCGCTGGATGACGAGAGACCCTGTGTTGAAAAAGCTTATGCCGTTTAAGCCCTATAGCTGGAGTGTGGATGAGTGGCGCAGGTTTTTGGATGTATTACAAGGCTATTACGAAGAACAAATCAGAACAGGTAATATTGATACCCAACCGATTAAGTACAGTACCTTAGGGGTAACCTTAAGTAAAGTAGTCGGTCAGCACCAAGCGTTCTTTTTGATCCAAACGGTATTGGGCTCGATGATAGTCATCGCATTGTTGTGGCTGATGCTATCAGATAAAATCTGATAGAAGGTTAGCCTGCGCCGACGGGTACGGCAAAAAATTTATACCAGCTTCGCTATATCTTATTTATTTGACCGGACTATAAGCAGTGTGTAGCCAACTTTAAACTTGCAAAGCCAGCAATGAATGCTGGCTTTTTTGTGGCTATCTATCAGACAGATAGCGTTTGATTTTGGTGGTGGGAGTACGTCAATAGAGTCTAGAGCTTAAAAGTTAGAAAAAGGGTGGCTCGTTAGAAGGAAAGGGTGTGGCTTGCTTAATTAAACCAAGTCATTGAGTCAAAAAACAAACATAAAAAAAGCCCCACTCATAAGATATTATGAGTGGGGCTTTTCGATGGTACGCTTATCAGTCTTATCTTATGCTAAGTAAAAGCTATGCTAAGCAGAAGGGCTAATAAGTGACGCCTTATAGTGGCGTCCCCAGGGGGATTCGAACCCCCGTTACCGCCGTGAAAGGGCGGTGTCCTAGGCCTCTAGACGATGGGGACTAGTAACAACACCTCAGCTGCTTTCACCATTTATGCTGAAGTGGTGCGTATTCTAATGGCGTCTGCGTTTTCTGTCAAGCCTTTTTCTTCGTCTTTTTAAAATTAAATATCTTTTTTTGATAGCGCGGCGCGGATGCAGGTCTTTGCGCTTTAAATGATGCCGAATCCATAGAGAGGTACAAGCGCTGATAGTCAGGGCTAGTAGCATATAACCGAGGATGGTGCCCCATAACTTAAGCTGTGGATCCATAGTAGAGTCCCTCCTATCAAGCCTTGCAGTTATGACTCACATACTGCAAGGACGTGTGGGCGACTTTGACCATCTGTAGGATGATAAGACCGCTAAACAGTAGGCTGGTATGGCTCGTCAGCGTACTGTTTTTATTCTCATATCCTTTTCGACTAAAACACCAAGAGGGTAAAGTCAGCTAGTCTTACCAATAGCATTATTATGAAGGCATAACAATATAGGATATGTGATTAAAGGCTTATTTGTCAGTTTGCGTAGCGGTGTCAGCTTCGGTAGGCTCAGTAGCCATGGCATTTGCGAGCATGGGGTAGCTGTTTAAGATATGACAAAAAAGCTCGGCAGTTTTTTGCGTATCGTATAGCGCTGAGTGCGCGTCTTTACCATCAAACTCTAACCCTGCCGCTTTACAGGCTCGTGCCAGTACCGTCTGACCAAAAGCAAGGGCCGACAGTGTCACGGTGTCAAATACCGAAAAGTTATGAAAAGGATTGTGGTTTTTGCTATTGGTACGTAGCACTGCGGCATTTAAAAACGCCAAATCAAAATGGGCATTGTGACCGATGAGCACGCACTGACGACAATCTTCTGCACGTCTGACTTCTTTTAAACCTTTAAAGATACGCCGTAAAGCAGTCTTTTCGTCTTCGGCGATGGCTTTGCGCATAGGGTTTTTGGGATCTATGCCAGTAAATGCCAGCGCACTTGGCTCTAGGTTTGCCCCTTCGAAGGGTTCGATATGGGCGTTGAGCGCATCTCCTGGATAAAACACGCCCTGCTCATTGAGTAAGATAGGGATACAGGCGATCTCTAGTAGCGCATCTGTTTGCGCGTTAAACCCTGCTGTCTCCACATCGACGACGACAGGCAAAAACTTACGAAACCGGTCTTTTAGGCTCAGTGGTGCTTGCTCATCTGACGAACCTGCAGCGCTATCTGCGCTAGTCGCCGGTGTGTGCTCAGGGTTGCGGGGTAAGGCGGTATCGTTTTGAATGGTCATATCACGTTAAATCACTTTTGTCAGTCGTGCTGTTATATTGAATAAATAATTATTAAATTGAATAAGCAATCATTAAAAAACCATCCTACGATCTCAGCTACGCTTTAGGTAATCAAGGTAGCGTCGATATCGTCGGATAGCAAATAAAAGCGCGGGTTTTAGCATTCGCTGCCACTTATTCTTGAGTTGGCTTAGTTTTTAATCAACTTAGTTTTTAGTCGAATTAGTCTTTAATTGACCAAGGGAGTGTCTCGCCCGCCAGCAGTGGTGTCAATGAAGTGCCGTCAAAATACGGATAAGCGTTTGGCACTTGCATTGGTGTGTTTACAAGGGTGATGGTGCTTTGGTTGACAGGCAGACCATAGAACTGCGCGCCAAAACGACTGGCGAACCCTTCTAGTTTGTCTATCTTGCCGACACTGTCAAAGGCGGTGGCATATAACGGCAAAGCGATAGAGGCGCTATAGCAGCCGGCACAGCCGCACGTGGCTTCTTTTTTGTCGGTTGCGTGCGGGGCGGAGTCAGTGCCCAAAAAGAACTTTGGATTGCCACTTGTGGCCACGTCTAACAGGACTTTTTGGTGGCTTTCACGCTTTAAGATAGGTAAGCAGTAAAAGTGCGGCTTGATACCACCGACCAGCAAATGATTGCGGTTAAACATCAGATGCTGCGGGGTAATGGTCGCGGCAATATGGTTGCCTTGTGCCAAGACAAAATCAGCGGCGTCACTGGTGGTAATGTGCTCGACGACGATTTTTAGAGTGGGAAATTTGATGATGATTTGTGCCAATACCTCGTCTAAAAACCGCTTTTCGCGGTCAAAAATATCCACATGATCTTGCGTCACCTCACCATGTAACAATAACGGCAAGTCGTATTTTTCTAACGCTTCAAACACATCGACGCATGCACTGATGTCAGTGACACCATCAGCCGAGTTGGTCGTGGCCCCTGCCGGATAAAGTTTGACCGCTTGGACGATACCGGATTTTGCGGCCATCTCGATGTCTTGAGGCGTGGTGTTGTCTGTGAGGTATAACGTCATGCGGGGGTCAAACGCTGCAATGCGCTCAGCGCTTATGTCGCTGTTTTGCAAGTGCGTCATGATACGCTCACGATACGCGCGGGCATCATCGACTGTTTTGACAGGGGGGACAAGATTTGGCATACAAATGACACGGTTAAAGCTATCTGCAGCATGTGGCACGGTCGTGCCCAGTGCCTTGCCGTCGCGCAAATGAATATGCCAATCGTCTGGCTGAAGAATGGTCAACTCTCTAATCGAATCAGTCATAAGGTCGTCGCGCTCTATATCGTCATATACGGGAAATAAAAGGGAGTGATACTGCCCGACTATCATAACAGATTTGCCTACTTGACTAAATATGTGACCAGATATAGTCGCTATGAGAGACAGGCGGGCAACGACCTAGCTGGCATGCCAAATAACCGCTGCCAAAATATATTTATTTGAGATTTAACGCAAAAGCGCGCCGCACGGGGCAGTGGTACTTTTGCCCATAGTAAATATGATGTACACTGAGCAGGTGGTTTATTTTTTTGTCTACGATTAGCGCTTTTATCCCCACTCAATTCTCATCATCAAAACTTTATAATAGGAGTTATTCATGGCTCAACTTGATCCAAAAAATATTAATAAAATCGTATTGGCTTATTCAGGTGGTCTTGATACCTCCATCATCGCTAAATGGCTGCAAGAAACCTATGATGCTGAGGTGATTACTTTTACCGCTGATATCGGTCAAGGCGAAGAGGTTGAGCCGGCCCGTGCCAAAGCCCAAGCCATGGGCATCAAAAATATCTATATCGAAGATTTGCGCGAAGAGTTTGCGCGTGACTATGTCTTCCCGATGTTTCGTGCCAATGCCATCTATGAAGGCGAGTACTTACTCGGTACGTCTATTGCCCGTCCGCTCATCGCCAAGCGTTTGGTTGAGATTGCCAAAGAGCACAACGCCGATGCCATCAGTCACGGTGCGACAGGTAAAGGGAACGATCAGGTACGTTTTGAGCTTGGTGCGGTCGCGTTGTCGCCTGATGTTGTGACCATTGCGCCGTGGCGTGAGTGGGACTTGTCAAGCCGTGAGAGCTTGATGCAGTATGCTAAAGAGCATGATATTGCCATTGACTATGCCGGCAATAAGAAAAAATCGCCTTACTCAATGGATGCTAACCTACTGCATATCTCTTATGAAGGCGGTATCTTAGAAGACCCATACGCCGAGGCAGAAGAAGATATGTGGCGCTGGTCGGTCAGCCCAGAAGACGCCCCAGACGAGGCGCAGTATCTAGAGCTAGAGTATGAAAAAGGCGATATCGTTGCGATTGATGGTGAGCGCCTCAAGCCATATGAGGTAATGATTAAGCTAAATGAGCTAGGCGGCAAGCACGGTATCGGTCGTTTGGATATCGTCGAAAACCGCTATGTCGGTATGAAGTCGCGCGGCTGCTACGAGACGCCAGCAGGTACCATCATGCTAAAAGCGCATCGTGGTATCGAGTCGCTGACCCTAGATCGTGAAGCGGCGCATCTAAAAGACGAGCTGATGCCGCGCTATGCAAAAATCATCTACAACGGCTACTGGTTTAGCCCTGAGCGCATGATGCTACAGGCATTGATTGACAAATCACAAGAGTATGTCAATGGTACGGTACGTGTGAAGCTGTATAAAGGCGCGGTGAGCGTGGTTGGTCGTAAGTCAGATGACTCACTGTTTGATGAAAAAATCGCCACGTTTGAAGATGATGCGGGCGCATATGATCAAAAAGACGCAGAAGGCTTTATCCGTCTAAACGGCTTGCGTTTGGCTATCGAAGCCAGCCGCGGTCGTGATTTATCAAAATAAGCGCTTATGCTGTTTTTGATAACTTGATCATCAAAAAGCACGTCATTATATAAAATATAAAACAAAGGCCGCTATCGATAGCGGCCTTTGTTTTTTTTATGACAGTATTATGAAGATGTTATAAGTCTGGTCATAAAAAGGGTTATCTATTTGGTTTGTTGGTTATTTGCGGGTGCAGTCTCGTCATCGTCTACTCGAACAATGGCGACATCTTGCTGCTGACGCTCTTTTAGGCGGTCTTGCTCTATGACTTCCTCAGTTGCCAGCACCATACCATCTGACTTTTGGTTTTGATACTTGAGCATCGCAAGAGCACCAAGGACACCGATCACAGTGACGATCAAAAGGATAACGGGGTTTTTCCAAAGTGGCGTGGCCGCGTCATATTCAATCGGTTTTTCGCTGATGGTGGCTGGGGTGTTGTCGTTATTACCGCCGATTAACCCTAAACTGACCAAAGGCGGCTTTGGTGGGTTGGCAGGCTCGGAAGTTATGCGCAGGCGATTGCGGCTCAAATAAATATCAGATATCTTTGCCAGCTGTAATAGCCAGCGCTGATGCGGTAGCGCGACGGCAGGCATTTGGGCAAAGACCAGCATATCATTGTGATGACCTTGCTGGACATTGTCAGGTGAGCGGCCGATGGCCTTAAGGTAGTTGCCAGTGGCCAGCTGCATATCTTGCACAGGGCTTTGATTGTCAGGTCTAAACCCAGTCAACTCATACCAATAAGGGTCAAAAATCGGGGGCGTGCTAGATAACTGCGCACTACTCAATAGACGGCGCTCGGCGGCATTTACAGGTGACGCTTCTGTCACAGCAGACGGCGTGTCTATACTGTCATGTTGGCTTGGTGCTTGTGCGGCGACCGTCTCAGATGTACAAGCCTGCGCAAAACGCTCAGCTGCTAAAAACTGCGGCTGCAGCGCAAACCACTTATCGATCTCATCATTATCTAGCTGACTATAATCTGCTAAGATAGCCAGCTCACGTAGTGCAATCACGCACAAAGACGTGAGCAAAATTTGTACTTGTGGCGAGGTGGCTTTTATCTGAGAAGCAATGCGCTCACTGGCTTTGGTGACTCGGGCATTATCGTTAAATATCGCATCAGCAGCGTCGTGGCGATGGTACAACGTCGCCCCTAACGTGGCAAAGTTCATCGAGTTGTATTGGCGTAGCTCTTTGACCGCGCCGCGCCCAAATAGCTTTTTGCTGACCGCCTGTCCTTGATAGCGCTGCTGATAGGCGAGGAGCGCACTGATAATAGCTTGTAGGCTGGCATCCATTGCTAAGCGCGCCTGCGGCAGTGAAAGCTGGGCGGCATCTGCCAAAAGCGACACCATAGGCTGGGTATCATGATATAAAAAATCATACATCGACACACGTGTCGGTGAAATAGTCGTCATAATCTGCTAGCATCAAAAAGTGTGCCCCTATATTACGGTGCCAAATGTCTCGGCACAATCCCTTAATAATAGAAAAATTCAATTCATTGACTCACAACACGGTTGACACAGACATCAATTAGATGACTGAACGCTGGATATATCCTATGAAAAATAATGAAAACGTTGATAAAAGCTTTGATAAAAACCTTGATATGCATTTGGTGATTAATATTGCTCAGCAAGCCTTAACACTCTACCAGTATGATAAAAAAATAGCGCGATACGCCGTATCTACCGCCAAAAATGGTATCGGCAGTCAGCAAGATAGCGGTTGTACGCCGCTTGGCGAGCATGTCATTGCTCAAAAAATAGGTGGCAATGCGCCGATCAATGCTGTATTTGTCGGGCGGGTGCCAACTGGGGAGATCTATGATGATGCGCTCGGAAAGCAGTATCCTGAGCGAGATTGGATACTAAGCCGCATTTTATGGTTAAGTGGTCTCGAGGAAGGGTACAATAAAGGCTGTAATGCCCAAGGTGGCTGTGATACCTATCAGCGTTATATCTATATTCATGGCACCCCCGACACCGAGCCGATGGGCGTTGCGCGCTCGCATGGCTGCGTGCGTATGCGCAATGACGACATCGTAGCGTTGTTTGCGCAAGTCAAGGAAGGTACGCCTGTGTCTATCGTGTCAGCGTAGATGGGTAGGTGACCTATCTGAGAGCAGATAGTGGCTTTGGTCAAGCAAGCGTGTCAGATACATAGCAACATCAAGCAGAATAACTTTACGGAGTGATTGATAAAATCAACTTTATAGAGACTAGATATTATTTAGCATATTGATATAATGTTTGCCTTATTAAAAGTGAGCGTGTCGTGCCAGATACCGCTCACTTATGACGTCTTTTATGATAAGGATAACGATAATGTCTAAAGAAAGTCTAGTCACGTTACAACAAGCTTTTGATGAGCGCCGTTCGGTATATGCATTGGGCAATGAATTACCAGTCGCGCCGCAAGCGATTATCAACATGGCAGAGCGTGTGCTTTTGCATACGCCTTCAGCCTTTAACTCGCAGTCTTCACGTCTGGTGGTGTTGTTTGGTGACGAGCACCAAAAGCTGTGGGATATCGCTGAAGAAAAACTGCGGGCAGCGGTCGGCGACGGTGACTTTTCAGGCAGTCAGCAAAAGCTGGACGGCTTTCGAGCGGCGGCGGGTACCGTCTTATTTTATGAAGACCGAAACGTGACCAAGTCATTGCAAGAGCAATTTGCTTTATATGCTGAGCGTTTCCCTATTTGGGCAGAGCAAACCTCGGCCATGCACCAGTATGCCATGTGGACAGAGCTGCGTACGCTGGATATCGGTGCCAACCTACAGCATTATAACCCACTGGTAGATGAAGATGCCGCGGCAGCGTTTGCTATTCCGGACAGTTGGGAGCTGATAGCACAGATGCCATTTGGTAATATCAAAGCCCCTGCTGGCGAAAAAACCTATCAGCCGGTCAGTGAGCGTATGAAAGTACTGGGTCTATAAGAGAGCCAGATACGAGGGCGTGCCTTCATTTCAAAAATGGTGATAAAAATGAGATAAATTGCGGTCAAACAAGGAAAATAGCGCCGTTAATATCGGGATATTGACCAGCTATTTGACGATGTTTGGCAAAATTTGGCCATTTTTAGCCCATTTAGATAACTATCGAGTGAATTGAAGACACGCCCTAGGCCTGCCTGATGATAACGTGGCCTTGTGTTACCGATATCAATGATAAAAAGACAGCTCATCAACCATGAGCTGTCTTTTTTTGTATGCAACATAATGGTTTAGATTGATATCAGCGATTTTTTGACTTTGGCCAAACGTTTTTGAAGAGGTTTATGTTGGGTCTTTAGGGTAGCAGCAAACCAGCCTGCGCCAAATAGCGCCCGCGTTTCTGTCGCTGATTTTTGCTGATAGTGCTGGCCATAACGCATGGCGTCGTCATAGTGACTCAGTGCTTGTTTTGCTTTGAGCAAGTGCTTACGCTGACGCTTGAGCTTCTTTTTCGCTTTCTTTTTTTTGTGGCCTGTCTTGAGCAAAGGCGCAGCAAACTCATGGACATGATATAAGGTCGTCACCTGCTGGTTTAACGCTAGTAGGGCTTGCTGACTCTCTTGCGTGTCTTGGGCGTCTTTCATCTCTTGGGCACCGCCGTTTTTCTTGGTATCGTCGGTAGCGCTCTCTTCTGACTCAGCGCCATCTAAGCATGGGGATCTTTTATGTTGTAGCCGCTCCTCGGCTTGCACAAATGCTTTTTGCTGCTTGAGGAGCACGGCTGTTAGCGCCTCTTTTGCGCTCTTGTCCGCGTGCGGCTCAAGCGCTGGATCACTCATCGCAAAAGCAATCAGCTCCAGTAAGGTTAGTTGAAAGTCATTGGCACAGACAGCGTCCATGGGCCGTACTTTCATAGCGTCAATATCAGCCCCCCATTCTACAGCAGGCGCGCCATATTGCTGTAAATGTGGCTCTACAGTAGAGACCAGATGAGTAAGGTGCTGATAGTCACTGAGTAACGCTTGAGTTTGCTCTAGTATAGGTGACCACTCAGGGTTGATCTCATCAGAGAAGCTGGCAAACGCTTGCAGAGCAGCGTGCAGGCGAGTGATACCGATCGCTAGCTGCAAGACATGGGCGTCATCATAGCGCCCAGAGACGATAGCGCTGCTATTAGGCAGCATATGTAGTAGGCAGTGATGTACCGCCGCCCGTACAAACGCAGGCATGCTGGTATGGTTGTCGATATGAGAAAGCTGAGTATCAGCAGTGACAGCAGGGCTATGCGCTTGTCCTGTAATCAATAGACCACCGCGCTCGGCTTTGGTGATGGTAGATAAGCACAGCTTATAACGCTTGCACCAGACTTTGGCTGTCGTAAATAAAAAATCAATAGCGCCTGACACCAGCTCAAACTCAATTTCTTGAATACAATCACGCAGCGCATCATCATTACCGTGGACAATCTCTCCATAGTCATAGGCCATCTCCAGCTGATTGTCTGCGCCTTCATCATTGTCTTCTATTAACAGGCGGGTGGTGCGCTCGACATCAGTGACATACAGCTGAGTGAGGTTTTTGGTGAGTTTTTTGAGCTTAAAGGACGCAAGAGTAGGGGCGATGGCGGTGTCTTTATATATACTCAAATCAGGCATAAGCGCTTTGTCAGCGAGCATGGCTTGTACGTGCTCAGGGTCTAAGGTGGCGTTGTGCTCTAGGCGAGCTGCCAGACCATCGCCGCCAGCTTTGATGGTCTGCACCCATGTATCGTCTTCTTTACGAATGCGTAGGCCAATCCCTGCTTGCGCCAACTGCTGATCAGGGGTGTCATAGTAGTGGGCAGCCATTTGTGTGGTTTGAGAGGATTTGACTTTTGCTTGACGCATCAAGCCTTTAAGCCGCGACTCTGGGACCAAAAACTTGAGTTCGATCTCTTGCATAATGACTCCTAATAATGACGACGAATGATTATTAGTCTACCATCCTATGCGTGATGATAGGACAATAAAAAGCCGCCCTACAGTATGTAGGACGGCTTTTTGTATCAATTATACTTAAAAGTAGTCGATGATTAGAACTGGTTCATGGTGTTCTTTTCGCCGCCAGCTTTTAGTGCGTTGTCACCTGAGAAGATCTCTTTGTGATCATCGCCTAAGTCAGAGCCCGCCATGGCTTGGTGCTTAACACAAGAGATACCTTCGCGGATTTCTTTGCGTTGTACGCCAGCTGCATAAGCAAGCATGCCTTCTTCACCAAAGTAGCCTTTAGCAAGCTCATGTACGCTAAGCGCTGTGGTGTGGTAAGTTGGCAGGGTGATCAAGTGATGGAAGACACCTGCTTCACGTGACGCATCACGCTGGAAGTTTTGTGCAGCAACGTCAGCGGCAGCGTCAAGCTCAGTACCGTCGTAATCGCTACTCATCAAGTTATCTTTGTCATAGCTTGATACGTCTTTGCCTTCTTCTTCCCACTGAGCGATTACTTGCTTACGGAAGTTTAGCGTCCAGTTGAATGATGGGCTGTTGTTGTATACAAGCTTGGCTTTTGGCTGCTGCTCTTTGATGCGATCTACCATTGATTTGATATGGGCAACATCTGGCGTTGGTGTTTCGATCCACAGTAGGTCAGCACCGTTTTCAAGCGCAGTCACACAGTCAAGTACGACGCGATCGATGTTGGTCTCTTCACGGAACTGATATAGGCCGTTAGCCAGACGTACTGGACGAACCAGCTTACCGTCACGCTTCAGAAGAACGTCGTTTTCTTTTGCGTCAGCGATGTCGATTTCTTCAACGTCGATGAAGTCGATGTACTGAGAAGCAAGGTCGCCTGGCTCATTTGATACTGGGATTTTTTGCGTCAACGATGCGCCTTCAGAGTCAGTACGAGCAACGATAACACCGTCTTCAACACCAAGCTCTAAGAATGCGTAACGAATGGCATTGATTTTGGCGATGTAGTCTTCGTGCGGTACAGTGACTTTACCTGCTTGGTGACCACATTGCTTGGCATCAGATACTTGGTTTTCAACCTGAATGGCACAAGCACCGGCTTCGATCATTTGCTTGGTTAGCAAGTAAGTGGCTTCTTCGTTACCAAAACCTGCATCGATATCGGCGATGATTGGCACAACATGCGAGTCGAAGTTTTCGATTTTCTCTAAGATAGCTGAGGTATCTTGACCTGCTTCTTCAGCTGCGTTTAGCTCACGGAAGTAGTCGTTTAGTACTTTAGCATCGGCTTGACGCAAGAACGTATAGATCTCTTCGATTAGCTTTGGCACAGAGGTTTTTTCGTGCATAGATTGGTCAGGTAGTGGACCAAACTCAGAGCGTAGGGCAGCTACCATCCAGCCTGATAGATAGATGTAGGTTTTAGATGTGGTGCCAAAGTATTTTTTCTTTGCATACATGGTTTGCTGAGCGACAAAACCGTGCCAAGCACCTAAAGACTGTGTGTATTGAGACGTATCGTTGTCATAGTCTTCCATGTCTTGACGCATGATTTTTGCAGTATATTTGGCGATATCCAAACCGGTTTTAAAACGGTTTTGCATCATCATACGTGCCGCATCAGTCTCGCTGATATTCTGCCAGTTACCGTGCTTTTGCTTTAATTCACGTACTACGTCGATCGCTGATTTATATGCAGTTGACATCTATAGTCTCCTTGGTGGGGTGTAAAAAAACGAAAAATTCCATGTTAAAATAACGCTAATGGTGTCTGACCAAATAAGCGTATCGTGATGCTTTATTTGAGTGTTATCGGCGGCTTATCAGATCAGAGACCATCATCAGTCATCCGTTCGAGCCTTAGTTACCCTAAACAAACCTGCTCACAAATACAAGTAAGCTACTAAACTTGGTCGTCGACAGATGATGGGTAAAATATCGATAACAAGGGGGCGTATCCATATATTGCTCAAGGGCTTACGCTAAATTATTAGACAGCAGTGTCATCATTGGCGATAAGAGATGTTACAATATTCAATGCCGTAATCGCTGGGTTTGGTCGCAATCCATGACCGATATCCTCTGGGTAGCTGGCCTGCGATCGGGATTTTTATAACGTTGTCGCAGCGATGACTTTCATAAATGTCTCTTTTGTCAACACGGTTTGGCGGCTTGTACGACCGGCTCATCAGAGTCTAATAGACCGGTATCAATAGCGCACAAATAGGATAGTTGTGGTCCGTGTTGCAAATCATCTACGGGATTCACTATAACTGCCTTACCAAGATTTATCTAATTTATGATAGTTATCTTTAGTATTTTTATGGGTTATAATGTATAGATAACAGCGGTTTACGACCGGTAAATCGCGTTGTCATCAGTGAGTGCTAACACAAAATATAAAATAAATAGCGATATTATGCAGTTAAAGGCTGATGGTCAGCATAACTGCACAAAAAATGCCAAGCTTATAAAAGGCGTTTATTCAAAAGCCAAGAGAAATATATATGAATTTGCAGCGGGTAGATTTAAATTTATTGGTACATTTAGATGTGTTGTTACGAGAAAAAAACGTCACGCGGGCAGCCGAGCAGCTTGGCATTACCCAGCCTGCCATGAGCAATATTTTGCGGCGGTTGCGCAAGCTGTTTAATGACCCATTATTGGTGCGCTCGTCCGAGGGTATGACGCCAACGGAGCGTGCATTAGAACTGCAGCCACGTATTCGTGAGATATTGGCTGACTTGACGCAAGTGCTGGAACCACGCACAGAATTCCGTCCTTATAGCACCTCACGCGTGTTTCGCATCATGACCTCAGACTACGCCGAGGCGACGCTGGTGCCAAAGCTGGTCAAAGCGCTGCGCTCTGAAGCGCCCAATGTGATTTTGGACTTTTTGACGCCCTCTGATGTCTCCTACCGTGATATGGAGCAGGGCCGTGTGGACTTGGCGATCAACCGCTTTAATGAGATACCGCAGAGTTTTCACCAAGTGCTGGTCTGGCGTGATACCTTCAGTTGTTTGCTGTCCTCTGAAAGCCCTTATGCCAACCGCTTTAATCTAAAAAACTACCTAAAAGCTCAGCACGTTTGGGTATCCAAAACAGGTATGGGGGTCGGGTTTGGGGTCAACCCTGAAAAGTCTGGCGGGCTTGGCTCTATCGACCAAGCATTGCAGCGCTTGGGTCAAAAACGGCAAATCAGCGTCTTTACCCGTCACTATCAAATGCCAGCCATGCTTGCAGCAAATAAAGACTTGATTGCCACTTTGCCGACACGCGTGGCTCGTATGCAGGCCAACAACGACAGTATCATTATGGAAGAGCCGCCATTTTTTATTCCTGAATTTGAGCTGACGATGGCTTGGTCGCCACTACTTCAGCATCATCCAGCCCATCGCTGGCTGCGTCAGCTGATCATGCACGTGGCGCGTCAGGTGGTCGCTGAAGAAGAAAACCCGCCACAAAACATACCTGTCATCAATCATTTGTTTTGATTGAATACGTCTTGCCTCTACTTATCAGCTTACTCTCTCAAAACCAGCCATCGGGCTGGTTTTTTGTTTTTAACTCAGTCAATGACCATTAACTGAATTGAGCACCCATCTTTTAAACCTCTATTAGACAAGAGAGATTAATATCTCAGTGACACTCTTAACATCTTATGCACACTTCTTTATATCTTGTAAACCTACTTGCTGAGCATTTTGCTATGATAAATGAGATTTAAGAAAAAAAACAATGAACAAGGCTATTGTTAAGTTTTATAACACTATAAAAATGGCTCTATATCATCATTCAAGTGAGCCGATTGAAAGTCGATCAATACTTTAAAATTGATTCAAATAAACCATTATCATGTATAACAACAAGGACATACATCATGGCAGATATTACGACAGTAAACCCAGCAACGGGCGAAAACATCGAAGAATATAACTACATGAGCAATGACGAGGTCAATCAAATCGTCGATGCTTCGCATCAAGCTTTTTTAAAGTGGCGTAAAACCAGCCACGAGGAGCGGGCGAAGGTTATTAGCTCGATTGGCGAGACCTTGATGAGATATAAAGAAGAGTTGTCTCGCCTCATGACCAAAGAGCGCGGCAAGCTCTATAATCAGAGCCTGCAGGAAATAGATTTGTGTAAAGCCATCTGCGACTATACGGCAGAAAAAGGTGTCACTGCACTAGCTGACGATGAGCGCGATATCGAAAATATGAAAAAAGGCATCGTAACTTATCAGCCAATCGGTGTTATCTACGGTATGCAGCCATGGAACTTCCCAGCTTACCAAGTCTTTCGCTATGCCATTGCCAATTTGATGGCAGGTAACAGTATTTTGCTAAAGCATGCTGCTAATGTTACAGGCTCTGGCTTATTAATCGAGAAAATTTTCCATGAGTCTGACTTACCAAATGACCTGTTTCGCACGATTTTGATTGATCATGATCAATCAGAGATTTTGATCGGTAACGATAAAGTGCGTGGTGTGACGCTCACTGGTAGTGATGGTGCAGGTAGCGTGGTGGGCCAGCAAGCCGCCAAGGCTATCAAAAAAGTCGTCTTAGAGCTGGGCTCAAATGACGCCTTTATCGTGCTAGAAGATGCCGACTTGGATCTGGCCGTTGAGACCTGTACACAGGCGCGTCTGATCAACAACGGTGAGACATGTGTAGCGGCCAAGCGTTTTATCGTGGTAGATAGCGTGTATGACGAGTTTCGTCAGCGTATCATCGACAAGTTCCAAAGCAAAAAGTCAGGCGACCCGATGGATGACAGCTCAGATTTGGGGCCATTGGCACGCAAAGACTTGCAAGAAAAACTGCATGAGCAGGTTGAGGACAGTGTGAAAAAAGGCGCGACCATTGCCGTCGGTGGTGAGCTGCCAGAAGGCAAGGGCAGTTTTTATCCGCCAACTATTTTAGAAAACGTAAAAAAAGGCCAGCCTGCCTATGATGACGAGCTGTTTGGCCCTGTGGCCTCGCTAATACGTGCTAAGGATCAAGAAGATGCGCTGCGTATCGCCAATGATAGTCGCTATGGACTCGGTGGTGCTATTTTCTCAAAAGACGAAGAAAAAGCCATCCGCTTGGCGCGTGAAGAGTTTGACACCGGTATGGTCTATATCAATGGTTATGGACTGGCAAATCCAGCCCTACCATTTGGCGGTGTCAAAAACTCGGGCCATGGCCGCGAGCATGGCGGTTTTGGTATCAAAGAATTCGTCAATATCAAAGCCATTCATGTGCATAATGGCTAATGCTATACGAAGCCATTAGCAGGTACTAATAGTGTGTACTAGCATACAACAAGCCCCCTCATTCAACTATTGAATGAGGGGGCTTGTTCATGGTGCTGTTATACGCTTGGCTCCGGCTCGTGATTTTTGGGTACTGATTTTTGGGTACTATTGCATCATCGGTCGCAATACAGCCTGAGCGGTAATGGGGGCAAATGCGGCTGAGCCGATATAGATGGGCTTTGTAGAGACAGTGCCTTTGTCGCTATGAGTAATAGTGTCCATGGCAACAGTTGATGCTCAAGCTTCTGTACCCGTGCTTGCAAGCTGTCGGCCGTGTCTTTTTGGTCAACCACCAGTAACGCTTGGGTCAAGACAGCGCCTGCATCAAGCTCGGCGGTGACGACATGGATACTACAGCCATGATGACGATCACCTGCGTGTATGACGCGCTGATGAGTATCAAGGCCTTTGTAAACAGGCAGTAGCGAAGGGTGCAGGTTGATCATCGGCGCAGGCGCATGGTCGATAAACCCAGCACTTAGTACCCGCATAAAGCCTGCCAGTACAATCAAGTCGGGCTGCCAAGCGCTCAGTTGCGTGCTGGCATGCGCCTCAAAAGTCTTGATGCCCATGCGCTTGCCGCTGGCCACATGTGACAATACGGCGACTGGAATATCCGCGTCTTTTGCGCGGGTGACAGCGTAGGCGTCTTCGCGATTACTGATGACGCCGACGATCTCAATCGGTAGCGTCCCTGCTTGCATGGCGTCTATCAAGACCTGCAGGTTGCTGCCGCTACCAGAGACCAATACCGCCACGCGTAGTGGTTGATGGTGAGCTGTATGATGGCTATCTGACATTAACGGTACACCACCGCGTCTGCCTGCTCATCAGCGCTGCGTTTGACCATTTCCCCTAATTGCCATGCGGTTTCGCCGGCAGCATTTAAAGTATCGATGGCTGCTTGCGCTTTGTCTTTTGGTACCACGATGACAAAGCCAACGCCGCAGTTAAAGGTGCGGTACATCTCGCTTTGCTCGATATTGCCTTGGGTCTGAAGCCAAGTAAACAGCTCTGAGAACTGCCAGCTCGCCGTGTCGATACTAGCGGCCAGATCATCCGGCAGCACACGGGGCAGGTTGTCCGTGAGACCGCCGCCGGTGATGTGCGACATGGCGTGCAGGGCTGAGCTGCCAAGGGTATCTTGCAGCGCTTTGATGGCTTTGACATAGATACGAGTCGGTGCCATCAAGGCATCCTGAATAGGCTGACCGTCAAGCATCTCGTCGCTGGTGGTGACATCCACGCCGCTTACGTCGATAACCTTACGCACCAATGAGTAGCCATTTGAGTGTGCGCCACTAGAGGCAAGGGCGATCAATACATCGCCTTCGCTGACATTTTTGCCTGTGATGACTTCGCTTTCTTCGACCACACCGACGCAGAATCCCGCTAGGTCATAATCATCGTCTTGATACATGCCAGGCATCTCAGCAGTCTCCCCGCCGATAAGCGCACAGTTTGACAGTTTGCAGCCCTCGCCAATACCAGTGACCACAGTCGCCGCGACATCGACGTCCAGCTTGCCTGTCGCATAGTAATCTAAGAAAAATAGTGGCTCAGCACCGCATACAAGCAAGTCGTTGACGCACATAGCGACCAAATCGATACCGATGGTGTCGTGACGTTGTAGCTGCAATGCCAATTTAAGTTTGGTGCCGACACCATCCGTCCCTGATACCAGTAGAGGCGAGGTGTAACCAGTCGGAATACGACAAAGCGCTCCAAAGCCGCCAAGTCCGCCCACAACCTCAGGGCGAGAGGTGGCTTTTGCCACTGATTTAATACGTTGAACCAACGCATCGCCAGCATCAATATCAACGCCAGCATCTTTGTAGCTTAAAGAAGGCTTGTTACTCATGGTCATCTCACAAAATTTATAAGGAATGAAGGTGGGTCAAAAAGCGAGTTGGTTGTGATAACTCTGAAGGTCGTGGGCGCATTATACCCAAAAACCGCCCTGACTCGCAAAGCAACTTGCCACTTATTCGCTATATTTGCATCAGTTTGCGCCAGATCATCAGTGCTTGCCAAAAAAACCTTATCAAACCATAAAACATCATGATTATAGTGAATTGACTAACAGTAACTGTTGCCTGTGATTGCACCATATGGTTTTGCTGGCATGTTACTACTTACAATCATATAAGAAACAAAAAATGACGGATTTTTTGCTGTACTTTGCGATAATAGAACGCAAAATCATTGTCAATCACTGTTTACTATTTTTCATTGTTTACCATTTTTCATAGTTTACTATTTTTATTAGCCAATCGCAGGGTTATCCACCATGATAAACCAAACCATAGATCCTTTTTTTCGGCGCTTATTTATTGTGGCGGCGATGGTGGTGGCGCTTTTTTTATTGTATTTGATGATGCCAGTCATTATTCCGTTTGTTTTTGCTTTTGTACTGGCGTATTTGTTTAATCCGCTGGTCAAGCGCCTATCGAAATATATCAAGCGCTGGGTGGCGATTATCATTGTCTATGCCACCATCACGCTGGGTATGATGCTGCTGCTTTGGTGGCTGGTACCGACGTTATGGCATCAGTTGCAAGCGGCTTGGGACTATCTGCCAAAGGTGCTAAATTGGTACAATCAAGTCGTACGTGAATGGTTTGCTAATAACAGCCGTATTCGTTTGCCTGAGCTAGAAGCCAAAGGGTTTTCTGAAACCTTGGTCGACTATATGCAGACGAACTATAAGTTTGCAGATGCCAGTACGATGATGAGTCAAATCATCGCCTCTAGTATGAATTTTATCAACAATGCAGGTCTTATCGTATTGGTACCGATTTTGACTTTTTATTTTTTATTCAACTGGGATCAGCGGTTGCAGACTTGGAAAATGGCCATACCAGCACCTTATTGCAAAAAAGTGTTACAGGTAGCGCATGAGTGCGACCGTGCATTGATGGCATTTATCAAAGGTCAACTGCTGGTCATGGTATTACTGGGCGCGATATATGCGGTGCAGTTGCAGCTTATCGGCCTTGAGCTGGGTCTGATCATCGGGATGGTGGCAGGTATCGCAAGTTTTGTGCCTTACCTGGGGTTTGGTATCGGTTTTATCGCGGCCATTGTCGCCTGTTTGTTTCAGTTTGGGCTAGACTGGACTTATTTGGCATTGATTGTTGGGGCGTTTTTGGTGGGACAAGCAGCAGAGGGCTATATCCTGCAGCCACTGTTGTTGGGGGATAAGATTGGTCTATCGCCGCTGTGGGTCATCTTTGCGGTATTGGCAGGGGCAAGCTTATTAGGCTTTGTCGGGATGCTGATTGCACTGCCTGTGTCAGCTGTCCTGAATGTGTTGTTTCGCCATTTGTATGATTATTATCGCTCAACCGATCTGTATAAAGGCCACAAGCAACTGACATTGTTTAAGGATCAATGATTCATGTGTCTTAGGGTTTTATTTATCCCGTTGTTATCACCATTTTAAAATGAGAATGCGCCCGAATGATGAGTGATAACAGTTATACCGTGGATAACGTGGATTGTATGAGCGTAAATGCCGATTGATGCAAGGTAAAGGGTAAAAGACTTGTCAGTCATTTTACAAATATGTTATATATAGGCGCAGTATCCACGGTATTTATCGTTCCTAGGTTGGCTTGGGTCAGCGTTCATAAAAGCACAAGCTACCCAAGTCAGTTTAAAAATATTAGTCGTTTAGCCTTTTTAGTGATTGCGCTACGCAAACCGAGTTGATGATTCATGGCAGAAGCACAGCTAAGTCTCAATCTGGACATTAAGCACGATGCAAGTCTTAGCGATTTTGCAGGTCCTGGTTGGATGTCGATTATTGATGCAGTCAGGCAGTTACATGTCGGCCTGATCGGTCAGTTATACCTATTTGGCAGTCCTGCGACGGGCAAGTCTCATCTGTTGTCCGCTATTTGTGAGTCGTATATAGAAATGGATAAGACGGCTATCTGCTTGTCGCTCAATGAGCTGATTCATACAGATGTCCATGTCCTCTCGTCGTTAGAAAATTTTGATTTAATCGCCATTGATGACTTGGAGGTGCTAGAGCAAAGCACCCAGTGGCAAGAGGCTTTGTTTCATCTGATCAATCGTAGCCGAGAAGGGCAGCGCCAGCTATTGTTTGCTGCCAACAAACCTGCAAGTGAGCTACCGTTTGGGCTAAGGGACTTGCTGACGCGTTTGGCTCAATCGCCGACCTTTAAGGTTCCTAATGGCCATGACTTCGCTGACCGTCAAGCGCTGTTGCAATCTATCTTGCGCCGCCGTGGCTGGCAGTTTGACGACCGTATCATCGATCACTTGCTGACCGACGGGCCACACCGTATCGGTGCGATGATGGACGTGCTCAACTATATTCAGCCCATGTTTTCCAATCTTGGCCGCAGCAATATCTCCAAAGCCGTCATCAGTGATGCGCTGCGTACCATCGATGAGCAAACGCTGGCCGCTGAGCTGGCAGATATTGCTCAAGAAACGCAAGTAGATAACAGCACAGCAGAGCAAGACCAACATACCATGCCACTCGACTTTTAGGCGGCGTTTTTCTTACTGCTAATGGGTTTGATTGCTTTTTATAAGTTTGAATGCGCGATAAATAACGGCGTATATTATGAGTAACCCCATACGCTGTCATACAAAAAACAACGGTTTTTTACCCATTGTTTGCCAGCTGTTTGCCAACCCGCTTTATTCTCTAAAACGCCACATGACTACTGGACCCACTTATGAAACCACATGCTTCTTTGTTAAAAAAACTGACCACCAGTGCTTTGCTCATAGGGGCAGGTTCTGTCTCTATGCTATCGCACGCAGCCGTGACGCTGTTGGTCGATGATCATATCAAGGTCACTGCCATTAATGGTCAAGAAGTACAGCAAAGTGCTTTTCAGCCGCTCACAAAGAAGTTTACGTTGCAGCCTGGTACGCATGCGATTACGGCCAAATACGACCGTTTGTACAACTTGCGCCGTGATGAGCACGACTATTTGCGCTCAGGCAATGTCAGTGTGACCGCACAATTAGCAGACAATCAGACCTATCGTCTGACCATGCCAAATCAGCCAGAAGCGTACGAAGCGGCGAGAGAGTATGCCAAACGTCCGACATTGGCTGTAGAGCAAAACAATACCGTGATCGCCAGCCAGCAAAGCCTCGGCAATCAACAAGGCGGGCTGTTCTCAGGCTTGGGTAAAGCCATCGGCGGCGTGTTTGGTGGTGCAGGTGACGCCGAGCGACAAAACCAGCGAGCGATTGCCGCTTTAGAGCAGCCACCAGCGACTCAGCCGGCCCAGAGTAGTGTCAATATAGGCACCGCGCAATCTGTGCCAGCGGCTGTGCAAACCGGTAATACTCTTGATAGCTTTATGCAGCTATGGCTACAGGCGACCCCTGCGGAGCGCGAAAAAATCCGTCAGTGGATTCAAAAATAAGCAGCCTAAGTGTTTTGAACCAAAAAAAAGCACCCATTGGGTGCTTTTTTAATGCTTATGTTTTTTGTACTTATATTTTTAGTGCTTATGTATAAGTATAAGCGGCGTATTTTATAGCCTTAGCCCAAAAACGCATTGTACATCCAGATCAGTTTTTCTTGCTGTTGTACGTATTCATCGACCAAGTCTGCTGTGCCTTGGTCTTCGGCTTTTTCGGCCACTAATGACACGTCGCGCTGCTCTTCGATCAAAGCTTTTAGGCCAGTGACCACACCTTTTACACAAGCGTTGCCATCTTTGACGTCTTTGTCTTCAGAGATGCTGGTGTGCTGAGCAAAGTCGCTATAAGCGTGTAGTGGCGTACCACCTAATGTCAAGATACGCTCAGCGATCTCGTCGATCTCTACTTGTAGGCTGGTATATAGCTCTTCAAACTGCGGGTGCAAAGTAAAGAAGTGCTCACCCTTGACGTTCCAGTGATAACCACGGACGTTGATATAAAACATATGATAGCTTGATAGTAAGTCGTTTAGCTTGCTGATGACTTCGCTCATGTCTGCTTTTTCTAGACCAATCTGGTTGGTTGCATTATTACTCATGATATTATCCTTATAGTTTGAGTGTTCAATAAAAAGTCGTATTAAAAAGCCTAGTAGCGTACGTAATCTTGAGTCACCAAAAAGATGACCAAAAAACCACTAAAAAGCTTGATAATAAAGAAGACTAAGAGTGTAGCAAGTCATGGGCTACGTGGCTATGCTCATTCATATAATATAGCCGTTTTACCAAAAAAAATAACAATATAAATGATACGGCGATACTCGCACCAAACCAGTTTTCAGTTGCCTATAAGGCGGCCGATAATCAGTATCATAAACAAAGGTATTTACTATCAAAAGTAGGTATCGTCCTCACACCTACTTTCTTGGGACTTCTAAACCCTTTTTTCTTCTACTGGTGACTATCATAGCAAAACATCATGGATAAGTTAAATTCATTAATTTCAACCATGTGATTGGTTATTTAGAACCAAGGCGCGCCCTATAAGAGTATAGAGCGCTTTTGTATCATAAGCTGCTAAAAAAATATTATTAAGCAGGCGGTTGCAAGCTTTCAGGGTTTAAGCCTTTGACAGGCACCACTTCTTGGAGATGCTGACGCACGGTATCGATCGGAAACTTTTGCGCTTGTAGGCGTTTTGGGACAATCTGGCTGCCTTGTTGGCCTTTAACCTCAAACATCATAAAAATGTAATCGTCGGTTTCATCCCAGCTTTTGACAGCAGTCCATGGAATGACGGCTTGCTGAGTTTGGCCTGCACGCATCTGCATGCCGCGCATCTGATTGCTATTAAACATCTCTGGTTGATTGACAGGCATGGCCATCACCAGTCCGTGCTTTTGTACGCCCAGCTTCATCTGGCGCATCTCATCGGGCATTTCTTGATCGGCCACTTGTTTTTCAAACTCTCTTTTGACGTACCATTTAAAACCAAGGGTACGCACCAGTACATAAATCACCACGGCCACCAGCATTAACCAAAAGATAATCGTAGAGTAACCCGTGACAAACACCAAACCTGCAATCGCTAGTATCACGACCACGGCCATGACGACCCATTCTTTGGTCTTAAAACTGGATAGACCAAATGAGGGACTCGCACTGGCAAACAGCTCATACTGTGCTTGATGAAATTCGGCCTCGGTGAGGTTTAAGGCGATGGGTTGGAGCGTGTAAGGGTACAGGGCCATAGAGGTTTCTCAGATACTTGTGTTAACAGCGTTGGGTTTCGATCGCCAAAGCAGGACAGCGTCGCCATACTTGGCTAAAGACAGAAAAAAGATATGCGCTTATCTTACCGAAAAGCGCTCTTAAATGAAACATATAAGCGGTGCGATGGCGGGATTGGTCTTATATTTCTATGGATGCGCTGTGCGCAGGTGGTATTTATATAAAATAAAAACCACTCCAGCATAACAAGCGCTACGGCGTGAATATGGCACCACAAAAGTCTTGTTAGGGCGTTATCGCGATATCACTGAGAACATCGCCAAAATATAGGCAAAACATGGTCAAATCTGCTGGGTCTTGGTATCATAGCGGCTATTATATATTCTTATAACCAGCATGGTACATCAGGCGGCTTGATATCCATCAGTACGTCATGAAGACAATCATCAGAACCATTTTAGGATAATGCGATGGTCCTTTAACAGGCCATGTAAGTCTATTATCTTAGTGGAATTGGCCTGATAGAATGCTCTGATTGGCTGATTTGATTATCAACACACCCTATTAAAATTTTACCCACATTTAGCGTTACAGGCGACTATTATGATTGATCCGAAACTCTTGCGCGGCGATTTAAGTGATTTACAACAGCAGCTAGCCACTCGCGGCTACGAGCTTGATATGGCTTTTTGGCAAAATATCGAAACCGAGCGTAAATCGCTACAAGTCAAAACCGAAGAGCTGCAATCGCGCCGTAATGCGGGGGCAAAGCAAGTGGGCGTGCTAAAAAAATCAGGCGAAGATGCCAGCGAGCTACTGGCCCAAATGCAAAGCATCAGTGGTGAGATTAAGGCGGCAGAAGATGAGCTGCGCACCCTGCAAGAGCGCATCACACAAGCGGCCATGCAAATCCCTAATATTCCAGCAGCAGATGTGCCTGTCGGAACGTCAGAGGATGATAATGTCGAAGTGCGCAAATGGGGAACGCCGCGTCAGTTTGATTTTGACATCAAAGACCATACCCATATCGGTGAAACCTTGGGCATGCTAGATTTTGAAGCGGCCACCAAGCTGACCGGTAGTCGTTTTAATGTGCTAAAAGGGCAGCTGGCGCAGATGCATCGCGCTTTGATTCAGTTTATGCTGAACACTCATACGGTCAAGTACGGCTATCTTGAGACTTATGTGCCTTATATCGTCAATAGCGAGAGCCTAAAAGGCACCGGCCAGCTGCCAAAGTTTGAAGAGGATTTGTTTAAACTGACCAATCATACCAATAACGATGAGATGGATTTTTATCTGATTCCGACTGCAGAAGTGCCAATGACCAACTTGGTGCGCGGCGAGCGTTTGGATATCAAAGAGCTGCCATTGAAGTTTACCGCCCATACGCCATGCTTCCGTAGTGAAGCTGGCTCGCATGGCCGTGATACCCGTGGTCTGATTCGTCAGCATCAGTTCGAAAAAGTTGAAATGGTCAATATCGCCACTAGCGAGCAGTCAGATGAGTTGCTTGAGGCGATGACAGGCCAAGCCGAAGATATCTTGCAGCAGCTAAATCTTCCTTATCGAGTGGTACAGCTGTGTACTGGTGATATGGGCTTTGCTGCGCAAAAAACCTACGACATCGAAGTATGGCTACCAAGCCAAGATACCTATCGCGAAATCTCTAGCTGCTCAAACTGCGGCGACTTTCAGGCGCGCCGCATGGGCACGCGAGTCAAAGATGGCAAACAAACCAGTCTTGCTCATACGCTAAACGGTTCAGGACTTGCTGTTGGCCGTACGCTGCTGGCAGTGATGGAAAACCATCAAAACGCTGATGGTAGTATTAGCATTCCAGAAGTGCTGCGTCCATATATGGGCGGCGCTGAGACCATTTTGGTTTAATGCAGTGATGTTTTTCTAAATTGCCCTCTACATTACTATCTAAGCTGCGGGTCATCCATGGGTTCGCGGTTTTTTGATCCGTGTTGGTTTGAAAAAACTGATACAAATGATGATTAAATACAAACGATTCTATCAGCGCATTTTTAGCGTGCCTGATGGCAAATATGTTAATATAGCACTTTGACTTTATCGTCTGTCTGTCGATGATGCGTCAGGCGTTTTCGGCAGGCTATCCTCGAGTAAACTCTCCTCTTATGCTCCACATTTCTGATTCGAATATTAGGACACTCTATGCCAGCTCCAATTAGCGAACGTAAACTAGCCAATGCCATCCGTGTACTGTCGTTTGATGCGGTTCAAAAAGCCAATTCAGGGCACCCGGGCGCGCCGATGGGCATGGCCGATATTGCCGAGGTTTTGTGGCGTAAATTTTTAAAGCACAACCCTACCGATCCTAACTGGCACAACCGCGACCGTTTTGTTTTATCAAATGGTCATGGCTCGATGCTGATTTATGCATTGCTACATTTGACTGGTTATGACGTCAGTGTCGATGACCTAAAAGGCTTCCGTCAGCTGCATTCAAAAACCCCAGGTCACCCTGAGTATGGCTATACCCCTGGTGTTGAGACGACCACAGGCCCACTCGGCCAAGGTATCGCCAATGCTGTTGGTTTTGCGATTGCCGAAAAAACCCTTGCCGCCCAGTTTAACCGCGACGGCCATAACATCGTCGATCATCATACCTATGCGTTTTTGGGCGATGGCTGCTTGATGGAAGGCATCAGCCACGAAGTGTGTTCACTCGCAGGCACGCTAGGGCTTGGCAAACTGGTCTTCTTCTATGATGACAATGGCATCTCAATCGACGGTAATGTTGAGGGCTGGTTCACCGACGATACCAAAGGACGCTTTGAGTCTTATGGCTGGCAAGTCATCACCGTTGACGGTCATGATGCAGACGCGATCACCGCGGCCACCGAGCAGGCCATTAACGAAACGGCAAAGCCAAGCTTAATCATCTGTAAAACCACCATCGGTGCTGGTAGTCCGAACAAGCAAGGTCTAGCGGCTAGCCACGGCGCGCCACTTGGTGATGACGAAATCGCCTTGACTCGTGATGCATTGTCTTGGAAACATGCCCCATTTGAGCTAGACGATGAAATCTATGAAGCGTGGGATGCCAAAGCCAAAGGCGATGTGCAACAAAAGAACTGGGATGCTGACTTTGCAGCGTACAAAAAAGCCTACCCAGAGCTGGCAGACGAGCTATTACGCCGCCTAAATGGCGAATTGCCAGCTGATTTTGCTAGCCAAGCAAAAGACTATATCCAGCAAACCCAAGAAGGAGGCGGCGATGTCGCCAGTCGTAAAGCCAGTCAAAATGCGATCAATGCTTTGCAGCCATTGTTGCCAGAGATCATGGGCGGTTCAGCCGATCTTGCTGGCTCAAACCTCACGCTATTTAAAGACGCAAAGGGGATTGAGACCGACAGCGACGGCAACTATATCTATTATGGTGTGCGTGAGTTCGGTATGACTGCGATTGCCAATGGTATCGCCTTGCATGGTGGCTTTATCCCTTACGTGGCGACCTTCCTGATGTTTATGGAATACGCGCGTAATGCTGTGCGTATGGGTGCACTGATGAAGCAGCGCATCATTCATGTCTATACGCACGACTCGATCGGTCTGGGTGAAGATGGCCCAACGCATCAGCCAGTCGAGCAATTGACTAGCCTACGCACCACGCCGAATCTACGCACATGGCGTCCTTGCGATGCGACCGAATCGGCGACGGCTTGGGTAGAAGCGATTAAGTCAGCAAACAATCCATCTGCCTTGATCTTTAGCCGTCAGAGCTTGCCACATCAAGCGCGCGATGAGAGCCAAGTCGCGAACATCGCCAAAGGTGGTTACGTACTAGCCAAAGAACAAGGCGAGCTAAAAGCTCTCATCATCGCCACCGGTTCAGAAGTTGGTCTTGCGATGCAAGCGCACAAGACGCTTAGCGAAAATGGCATGGGCGTGCGTGTGGTCTCTATGCCATGTGCCGAAATCTTTATGGAGCAAGACGCTGATTATCGCGAGTCAGTATTGCCTGCCGCCATCCGCGCCCGCGTCGCAGTAGAAGCAGCGCACGTAGACTACTGGTATAAGTTTGTCGGTCTCGATGGTAAAGTCATCGGTATGACCACTTATGGCGAGTCAGCACCAGCCAGCGACTTGTATAAAGAGTTTGGTATTACCACTGACGCTGTGGTTGAAGCAGTAAACAGTTTGGTCTGATTAATCAGAGCTTAGACTGAGTTTTTGAGTCCAAAAAAGAGCTGCTAGAGTAATCTGGTGGCTCTTTTTTTGGTAAATTGATCGGTCTCTTTTTTATAGACGTTGAAACTTTGAGGATATTGTGCTAAGAGCTATGATACTCAGCCTTAATCATATCAGCGACTTTCTCCGCTATCATAATCGTTGGCGCATTGGTATTGGCGCTAATCAGTGTCGGCATGATGGAGGCGTCGATGACTCGTAATCCGCTGACACCGCGTACTTTTAATGCCAAATCCACGACTGAGTCGTCATCTGCGCCCATGCGGCAAGTACCGACAGGATGGTAGATGGTGTCTGACTTGTTGCGGATAAAGCCAAGCATGCCGTCTTTTTTGATATAAGGCGCAGGGTAGTCCTCTGTGATGTAGGTGGCCATGGGTGCCTCTTGCATAATGGCGCGAGTGCGCTCGGCGCCAGCCACCATATATTCTACGTCTTTGGGGTGCGACAGATAATTGGGGTCGATCAGAACGGCATCAGCAGGGTCGGCCGATGCCAGCCGGACAGTCCCTCGGCTTTCAGGGCGCAAGTAGCAAGTATGGCACGAAACCGCAAATCCACGTTTGAGATCGCGGCCATGCTCGATGACGCGCGAGATGACGAAGTGCAGTTGGATGTTGGGCCATTGTTTTGGGGCATCACCGACACTGAAGAAAGCGCCTGCTTCTGCGTAGTTGGTGGACAGTAGGCCGGTGCCGTCTTTGCGCCATTGCCGAATGCTCTTGGCCAAGGTTGAGAGCGTCGCCATACCAATACCGATGACGTCGGTGGTATTGACCTCATAATCAAACACCACGTCTAGATGGTCTTGTAAGTTACCGCCGACCTCGGGCGCATTCACGATTACCTCAATCCCGTGGGACTGTAGATGCTCGGCAGGGCCGATACCTGAGAGCATCAGGACTTTGGGTGAGCCAAAAGCACCGCTTGATAAAATCACTTCATGACGTGCCATGACGGTATGCTCGACGCCGTCTTTTTCATAAGCGACGCCAACGGCTTTTTTGTCTTCAAAAATAACGCGGTTGGCTTGAGCATGGGTAATGACAGTGAGGTTTGGCCGGCGTTGTACTGGATGCAGGTAAGCGGCGGCGGCAGAGCAGCGCTGACCTTGCTTTTCACCATGAAAATGCGTGACTTGATATAAGCCTGCGCCGCCTTGTTTTTGGCCATTAAAGTCTGGGTTGTGATCTAAACCATTGGCGATAGCCGCTTTTACAAAGGCTTTGGAAATATCGCGCGGACTGAGCAAGTCACTGACGTGCAAAGGCCCGCTATCGCCATGTAGCGCATCTGCGCCGTGGATGTTGTTTTCAGCTTTGATAAAGTAGGGGAGGACATCGTCAAACCCCCAGCCTGTACAGCCTTGCTCAACCCAGCGCTCATAATCAAGCGCACTGCCGCGCGTATAAATCATGGCATTGATGGCGGATGAGCCGCCCAAACACTGACCACGCGGCTGAAAACCTTTACGATTATTAAGGTGCTCTTGTGGGGTGGTGTGAAAGCACCAGTTATTAAGTTTTAGCGGCTTGCCTGGCACCATGAGGATAAGTCCAGCTGGCATACGAACCGCAAGGTCTTTGCCTACGCCGCCGTACTCTAACAAGCAGACACGGATGTCTGGGTTTTCTGTCAGGCGGCTGGCAAGCACACAGCCTGCAGAGCCGCCACCGACGATGACGTAGTCAAAAATTGCATCTGATTCCATACGATATTTCCTTAGCTTCCATGCTAATTGAGCTGGGTGTGATGACCCAGACGATACAGACGTCAATCAGTATAGACCCAAAGTCATAGCGATGTTAAATGGTTTTTATCAGCAGATAGGTTTTTGATAGTCAGCTTTTAGACTGTAGCAATATGACAGAGGCAATGATGGTGTGTAGCATCGACAACTGCCAGCTATACCTTGCACACCTCAGAGCGCACGATAAAGCGCTTGCCCTCGGGTATCTCCAGCGAAAAACTGGCGCCGCGACCATCGACCACATCGATGATAAGATCGGTGTGTTGCCATAGCTGATACTGGGCTTTGCCCATATAAAAAGGACATCCTGCCAGCTGGCCGACCAAAACATCTTGGCCGCCCACGACAAACTCGCCTAAGGGGTAACACATCGGCGAGCTGCCATCGCAGCAGCCACCAGACTGATGAAACATCAGCTCGCCATGCTTGGATTTTAGTAAGTCGATCAGTGCTTTACAAGATGGGGTAGCAGTGACTTTCATCATGATGTCCTTATCATTGGTGGTGTGTCTTGACTGAATAAACTGGGTAAATTGTTTAACTATCTGTATAAAATCAGAGGTATATAAAAAGTCGTACCCTCTTCATTCACACCAAAGATAGCATGTGAGTGAAAACGATACGACTAAGAGGGCTAAATAAAATACAACAAGCCAGTGCTGCGCTAAAAGAGAACCAGCCTAAAGCATCACAGTCCCATCACACCGTCATGAGCCTACATGCTATAGTCAATGACGATGCGACCTTCGATTTTGCCATCACGCATCCGCGCAAAGATATCATTGATATTTTCAAGTGGCTCAGCCGCGACGGTAGCCTTGACTTTGCCTGCCGCTGCCATGTCTAGCGACTCTTGTAAGTCTAGGCGCGTACCGACGATCGAGCCGCGAATGGTAATGCCATTTAACACGGTATCAAAGATAGAGACAGGGAAGTCGCCCGTTGGTAAGCCGTTACACACCAAGGTGCCGCCGCGGCGGAGCATGCTTAGCGCTTGGTCAAAGGCTTTGGCCGATACTGCTGTCACAAGAGCGCCATGAGCGCCGCCGATCTGCTCTTGGAGATACTCACCAGGATCGGTATCTTTGGCATTGACGATGACTTTGGCGCCCAGCTTTTTGGCAAATTCAAGCTTCTCATCGTCGATATCGACCGCCGCGACATTAAGGCCCATGGCAATGGCGTACTGAACGGCCATGTGTCCAAGTCCGCCGATACCTGAGATCACCACCCAGTCGCCAGGCTTGGTATCCGTCATTTTAAGACCCTTATAGACGGTGACACCTGCGCACAGCACCGGGGCAATCTCGATAGAGTCGACGCCCTCAGGGATGATGCCGACATAGTTGGCATCGGCCAAGACATACTCAGCAAAACTGCCGTTTACTGAGTAGCCGGAGTTTTCTTGCTGCTCGCATAGCGTTTCCCAGCCGCCTAGGCAATGCGTACAGTGACCACAGGCAGAGTAGAGCCAAGGCACACCGACGCGGTCACCCTCTTTGACATGGTGGACGTTGTCGCCGACAGCTGTGATCAATCCGACGCCTTCATGGCCTGGGATAAATGGCGGATTTGGTTTGACAGGCCAGTCACCTTCGACAGCGTGTAAGTCAGTATGACAGACGCCAGAAGCTTGCATTTTTACCACAATCTGACCGGCACCTGGGGTTGGGATATCCACTTTTTCAATCTGCAAGGGTTGTCCGAAATCATGTAATACGGCCGCTTTCATTTTATTACTCACGTTGCATTCTCCTTATCGCGGATGGTGAGTTGATAGATATCATATCTACCAACTCATTACTTTATGGTGGCTACCATAAAGCGCGTGACAGACAGGCTTAAAAGAAGCCCATCTTTTTGGGACTATAAGAGACCAGCATGTTTTTGGTTTGCTGATAATGATCGAGCATCATTAGATGGTTTTCGCGGCCGATACCTGATTGCTTGTAGCCACCGAAGGCGGCGTGTGATGGATAAATGTGATAGCAGTTGGTCCAGACTCGGCCCGCTTGAATACCACGGCCAAAGCGATACGCCTTATGTACACTACGAGTCCAGACGCCAGCGCCTAGGCCATATAAGGTATCGTTGGCGATTTTCATGGCTTCGTCATCGTCTTTAAACTTTGTGACGGCAAGTACAGGGCCAAAGATTTCTTCTTGGAACACGCGCATGTCATTGGTGCCCTCAAAGATGGTTGGCTGCACATAATGACCATCGCCCAGCGCGCCATCATGTTTGGCTTGTTCGCCGCCGACCAATACTTTCGCGCCTTCTTGTTTACCGATATCCAGATAAGAGAGGATTTTTTCTAATTGGTCTGAGCTGGCTTGCGCGCCAATCATGGTATCAGTATCTAGCGGGTTGCCCATCTTGATGGCCTTGACGCGCTCGATACAGCGTTTCATAAATTCATCATAGATACTCTCATGTACCAGTGCGCGTGACGGACACGTACAGACCTCACCTTGATTGAGAGCAAACATGACCAAGCCTTCGACCGCTTTGTCCAAGAAGTCATCGTCTTCATCCATCACATCGGCAAAGAAGATGTTGGGGCTTTTGCCGCCCAGCTCTAGCGTCACAGGAATGATATTTTCACTGGCGTACTGCATGATAAGGCGGCCGGTTGTGGTCTCACCTGTAAAGGCAACTTTGTTGATGCGCGGGTTAGAGGCCAGTGGCTTACCAGCTTCAACGCCAAAGCCATTGACGATGTTTAGCACGCCCTTTGGCAAAATGTCAGCGATACCGATGGTCTCTAGCATAAATAGCACGGACGCTGGTGTTTGCTCAGCAGGCTTCATGACGATACAGTTACCAGCGGCGAGGGCGGGGGCGATTTTCCACACCGCCATCAGGATAGGAAAGTTCCACGGGATGATTTGTCCGACCACGCCTAGTGGCTCATGGAAGTGATAAGCAACGGTGTCTTCATCGATCTGGCTGATGCCGCCTTCTTGGGCGCGAATGGCACTGGCAAAGTAGCGAAACTGATCTATAGCTAGCGGGATATCTGCCATCAAAGTCTCACGCACAGGCTTACCGTTTTCGTAGCATTCGGCGATAGCAATGGCTTCGAGGTTGGCTTCCATCTTGTCTGCGATTTTGAGGAGCAAGTTGGCGCGTTCAGCGACACTGGTTTTACCCCAAGCGTCTTTGGCAGCATGCGCAGCATCGAGTGCTTTTTCTATATCGGCTTCTTTTGAACGTGCCACTTGGCAGATGATTTTGCCATCGATGGGGCTTGGGTTGTCAAAGTATTCACCATCGATGGGGGCGACCCACTCACCATTGATGAAGTTGTCGTATTTTTTGCGGAATTGGACGGGACTGTTTTCAGTATTGGGATAAGCGTATAACATGAACGACTCCTTGTTGGGTATTATGATGATTGAAACATAAATATTTGGCCTTCCTGACCAAGCTATGACTCTATCGTACTGAGCTTTGGCGTTGAGAGATAATGACTTTTTATAATGATATATTTCGTATCATATAACTTTATGTTATGCGGTTAGCGCCTGCTAAAGTGCTTTGTAAAGTGAGTGCAGCTGTTATAATTAAATGGCAGTGCCGCACACTTGGTTGCGATGCCATGCGGTGTTTTTACTTCCTATTTTCTTTTATTACTTATTGGTTTGGATATATGCGTCAATCTTCTGCTCTTAATATTTTAAAAACAGGTCAAAACGTTTTTTTGACTGGATCGGCAGGGTCGGGTAAGACTTATACTCTTAACCAATATATTGATTATTTGCGCGCGCGCCGTGTGCCAGTGGCGGTCACGGCCAGTACAGGCATTGCAGCGACGCACATGAGCGGCACCACCATTCACAGCTGGTCAGGAATAGGCATCAAAGATGAGCTGACGGAGCGCGATTTGAGCAATCTATCGCGCAAGCAGTTTTTGGCAGATCGCCTAAAAGAAACAGCGGTACTTATCATCGATGAGATATCGATGCTGCATGCTAAGCAGCTAAACTTAGTCAATCAAGTGCTCAAACACGTGCGCAAAAATGACAGTGCCTTTGGTGGTATCCAAGTGGTCGTTGCCGGCGACTTTTTTCAGCTGCCACCGATTGGCAGTCGCGGCGAGAGCAACCGCGAAAAGTTTGCCTTTATGTCTGAGGCATGGCTCGATGCCAAGTTTCATATTTGCTATCTGTCTGAGCAGCATCGTCAAGTGAGCGAGGCGGCCAATGGCGGACTGGATTTGGATGACATTCTCAACCAAATTCGCCGTCAGGAAGTCACCTTTGAGGCGATTGCGGCACTAGAGGCGACCTATGATCAAGACGTCGATATCAAGCGCACCCGACTGTATACTCACAATCTCAACGTCAATAAAATCAATGACAAAGAGCTGGCCGCCCTAGATGGCGAGATGATGCGTTTTGAGGCGACGTCGACGGGCGATAGTAAGCTGGTCGACACTCTCAAAAAGACCGTGCGTACCCAAGATGAGCTGACGCTCAAAGTCGGCGCTAAGGTGATGTTTATTAAAAACAACACCGAGCTTGGCGTCTCGAATGGCACCATGGGGGAGCTGGTTGGCTTTGCCGCTGTCAAGATAGACGATGGTAAGGGCAATAGCGAAGCCTTAATTGAAGAAGTCGATGCAGACGATGACGCAGAGACGGCCAAAAAGACAGATACGTCAGACAAGCAGACGGCAAAAACCAAAAAGCCCACCACGCAAAAAATGCCTGTGGTGCGGCTAAACTCAGGCCGTGAGGTCGTCGCTGAGACAGAAGAGTGGATCATCGAAGATGAGACAGGGGAGGTGCTGGCAAGCTACAGCCAAGTACCGCTTTGTCTGGCTTGGGCAATTACCATTCACAAGTCGCAAGGTATGACCCTAGAGGCCGCAGAGATTGATCTGTCGCGCACTTTTGAGCTGGGTCAAGGCTATGTGGCGCTCTCACGCCTCAAGTCGTTAGCAGGGCTGCAGCTACTTGGCATGAATGAGATGAGTCTACAGTTAGATCCACTCGCGCGCGGGGCGGACAAGCGGTTTTTGGCGCTCTCCGAAGAGGCGGATGCCAACTATGCCATGCTCAATGAAGAGAGTCTGACACAGGCGCATGACAAGTTTATCTTAAAGTCGGGCGGTACGCTGAATCAATCAGTGATTGATGCCTACGCGGCGCTACAAAAAAAGCGCCGTGAGCAGCAGCAGGCAAAGATTGACAAAAAACAAAAACGCCGCAACCAGGCCGCTGATAAGTCCCAAAGCACCTTGCTGGCAACCAAAACGCTCCTCGAAGAGAGTTTGTCTATCGCTGAGATATCACAAGCGCGCCAGCTGTCGCAATCTACCATCATGCGCCATATTGCAGAGTTAAAAGCGCAGGACCCAAGCTTGGCCTGTGACCATCTGCGCCCAGACGATGAGGTGATGACGGCAGTAGGTACCGCTTATATCGCGATCAAAGTCGCCAATAATCCCAATGACTTTAATGATGATGGCAGTGTTAAGCTGCGCCCAATCTTTGAGCATCTCAAGCAGCGTATCGATTACAATACCATTCGTCTGGCCTTGATTTTTATTACCCCATAGGGCTGGGCGATGATGTGATATCGTCTCAGTGATTTGCCGTGTTTTTTTATCTTTATAGCGATATGTTTTTATGCCTGATTTTTCTAGTGCCACTTATCAACTAACCTCTGATCCAGCCGTCGCCGCGATGGCTTATACAGGCGAGCATACTCAGCCATTACGAGTGGCGATTAATGGCTTTGGCCGTATCGGGCGTAATGTACTGCGCGCCTTATTAGAGCGTTTTGAGGTCTTGGGTCGTGCGATTCATGTGGTGGCAATTAACGACTTGGCACCTGCTGATATTTTATTGCATTTATTAAAGTTTGATAGTGCGCATGGCCGCTTAAGTCAGCTGGGCGTGGCAGCTGAGCTGGTGGTAGCCAGTAAGGATGAGAATAAAACCCAGCTGTGCCTGACCAAAAACAGCCTGACTTATTGTATCAATATGCTCTCAGAGCCGGATCCCAAGAGCCTGCCATGGCAAGCGTTAGGGGTCGATGTGGTACTGGAATGTACGGGGCATTTTCGCTCTTATGAGCAGGCGCATCTGCATATTGAGGCGGGCGCGCAGCAGGTCATCATTGGTGCAGCGCCTTTCGATGATGTCGATGCCTGTATCGTGATGGGCGTCAACAGCGATACCTTGACGCGGGCGTTACCGATTATCTCGAGCGTCTCATGTACCACCCAAGCGCTGGTACCGCTGATCGATACCCTTGATAAGGTCTTTGGCGTCACCTCCGCGATGATGACAGAGATTCATGCAGTCACCGCTGACCAGACTGTGCTCGATCAAGCGCACCGAGATCCAAGACGCGCCCGTGCCTCGGGCCATAACATCATACCTACGACCTCGAGCAGTATCGCTGCGACCGAGCGTGTATTACCGGCGATGGTCGGCAAGGTCAATGGTCACTCTATTCGTGTGCCCACCATCACCGTTGCAGCGATCGATGTGACCTTTGTCTTTGACACCCAGCCTGTCAGCATTGCGGCGATTCGTGAAGTACTGACAGCCGCCAGCGACGGTCATTTGCGTGATATTATGGCCTATACCGATGAGCCACTAGTATCCAGCGATTTTATCCATCAGACCGAGTCGCTTATTATTGATGGTCAGCAGCTGATGCAAGTCGGTACGCAGTACAAGGTTTTTGCTTGGTATGACAACGAGTGGGGCTATGCCAATAGACTGCTTGATATGTGTTTGCATTTGGCCTCCAGCGGTCATTAAATCCGTGATTTGTGCTCATCGAAAAATTAATTTAATTTTTTTAGATTATCTGCTTGCATTATGAAATGATATCTATATAATGATGCACCAATGGAGACGTGGCAGAGCGGTTGAATGCACCGGTCTTGAAAACCGGCAAGGGTTCATAGCCCTTCGAGAGTTCGAATCTCTCCGTCTCCGCCAAATTCGAAAAGCCCCAATCAACAATGATTGGGGCTTTTTTTATGGGCGTGTATCAGCGCGCTTTATCACTTAAATGATGACAAGAGAGTGTTTGTTACTTTTTAGCCAGTCTCTTACCTGCGTATTCATTTATATGCCCAGTTGTGTACCTAGTGACGTTTTATTTGGCTAAAGACTCATCAAACTCAACATGTTGACCATCTGCTAGTGTCAACGTCCCTTCGCTAATCTCAATAGTCATGTCTCTGGTGTTTCTGATAGCGCGCATGACATTGATGTCCTCAATGCTACTTTCGATGATAATTTTGCCAGATTGCTCAGGTTTGATAGCAGGCTCAAACACAGTCAACGGGACATTAAAGCGCTTGCCTTGGGTCAAAGCGATGTCTTTCATCACCAATGTACCCTTAAAGCTATCGATGGCGACTTCACCGTGGTTGGATAGCATAAACTGGAGCTTTACTTGGTTTAAACTGTCGCTATCACTGCTTTTGACTGGCAAGAGCGCCACAGGGTAGTGTTGCGCATTGGCCGTGGCCGCTTGCTGACTTTTTATGATGGGGCTTTTCTTGCCCGTGGGATTATTGGGATGCAAGCGCTCATATTCACGCTGCTGTATCAAGGCTTGTTTGATCGTAATGCGCGGCATCGCACCAGACTCATAGGCACCGCTGAGTTTCATGCGCAGCATATAGCGACTGAGTAGTTGCTGATCGGTCTTAGGCAGTTGCTCAAAAGTATCACCGAGCTTTTTTTGCCACTGATCAGAGTTGGTCGGAATGGTTTTTTTGCTAGGATCTGCCTGCGGCTGTGAGCACGCAGAGAGAGCAGGCAGAAATGCCAATGCCATCGTCAACAATAATGCTTGGTTAAAACGCGGATATAAACCTCCCATCGTACACCTCCGTGTCAATTTGTTTTGCACCAACGACAGTGATTGTCATCGGCTTTTGTTATGAGTAGGGCTGGTTTTAATATAGCTGGTTTTTTTGGGTGTTGTGTTGGATTATGGCTAAAGACTGTGTGCGGGCGACAACCATCATTTGGCGCACAAAAAAGACTGAGCGCCATGAATGGGCAAGCTCAGTCTTTTGGTACGCAGCCTATCTTAGTTCATCATTAAGAAAGCGGTTTTTTATACTGTCGCTTATGTATCGTCGATTATATATTGTCGTCTATATATAGTCGGCAGTATATCGAATCGGCTTTCTTAATCATCTCTGCTAATCGTCGTTTTGTAGCTCGGATAGGGGGTGGGAGATGTTGTTATTGTGAGTCACCACGATGGCCTCATCGATGATGTGTTGACTGACGCCGCGCTTGCGTAAAGACTCGATAAACACTTCATCATGCGCTAGGGTATAGTCTTGATGATCACGATCAAGCCCTTGACGAATGTATAGGCGAATCAGTCCTTGAATACGCTTAAAGCCCAGCTCTTTTGAGGTGGTCTCTAATAATGCGATCATCTCTTCAGACAGCCGAATACTGACCGGGCGCATGATTTTTTGCGGATGGTCAGAAAACTTATTTTTTACACGTACAGGTATCATAATAAACCATTATTTCTAGTGAGTAGGAGTAAAATATTCAGACAAAACGAACCCAAGCAAACTACTCTTACCATACAACAAAATCGGCCAAATGAACACCGCAGCGGTATTTATATCACTGATTTAATAAGAGAGTTGTCTGAGCCAAAAATGACGGCCATAAAAAAACCTTCATCAAATATTGATGAAGGTTTTTCGTATATGGCTCTCCAACCTGGGCTCGAACCAGGGACACACGGATTAACAGTCCGTTGCTCTACCAACTGAGCTATTGGAGAATAAGCTGTGATAACGGTAAATATGACAAGCTAAAAGTAATTGCTGTCTGCGTTATGTGGGGCACATTTTAGCCAAGTCGGTATAAGCTGTCAACCTTATTTTGACATTATTCGCAAATATTCTTTAGTTGTTGTGAGATTTGACTGCCAGCCCTCAGTCCTTGGCGCATTTTAGCGATAAAAACGACCCTAATATGTCATAAGCGTACCTCAGAATGAGGTGTTTATGAAATGGCGCGTTAGGGCGGATAGGTCTGGATATAGGTAGGCTTGATAGCATGTTTGTGTTGTTAAATTCTTCATCTACCTGCGGCGTGTAACAAAAAAATATCAGCGATATGCTACTTTTATTTATGGATTAAGAAATCTGCTGTCAGCGTTGGTTATCAAGCTTTTGCGGGTAATTTGATTAGACAACTTGGCTATCTTTTTGAATATAAAAGCAATCTGTACATCGCTTGAAACAAAAAAACTGCTGGGTTGCCCTTCACATTGCTGGATTATTTCTATAAAATACCGACCGTGTGGTTTCTTTGGGGGCTACATTCTATTATTTATTGCTTATCCATTTCACTCAATCAAGCGTGTACGCTGGATTTAACACAGGTGTCTTAGCTATGAGTCCTACCATCATTGCTTACGGTTATCTCGCCATCGCTATCATTTGTGAAGTGGTTGGCACGACCTTTTTGGTCAAGTCAGAGCAATTCACCCGTTTGGTGCCGACCTTGATTATGGGCGTGCTTTATGCCATCTCGTTTTATTTATTGACCCAGACCATCAAGACCATACCACTTGGTATCGCCTATGCGCTGTGGGGCGGTCTGGGTATCGTGCTGACCTCACTGGTCGGGGTGTTCTTTTTTAAGCAAAGTCTCGATACCGCGGCGGTAGTCGGCATTGCAATGATCGTCGGCGGCGTGGTGGTGATGAACGTATTGTCAAACTCGGTGGTGCACTGACAGGTAGGTAAAAATGAACATGGACACAAAAATGGAAACACAAAACGCGCATAAACGTAAAAAACAGCCAGAGCTGGTGCGGCGGGCGCTGCTCGATCAAGCAGCGCGTATCACGCTAGAGCAGGGCTTGTCTAAAGTGACCTTTCAAGCGGTGGCAGATGCCGTCGGCGTGACCAAAGGCGGAGTGATGCATCACTTTGCTACCAAAGACGCGCTTATCTTAGAGGTATTTTATGATGCGATGGCCAAGTTTGAGGCAGAAGTCAATGCCGCCATGGCAAAAGATCCGGTCAGCTACGGCTCGTTTACCCGCGCTTATATCGATGCCACTATTAGCTTGGGCGAAAAAGGGCAGGCAGAGTTTAATAGCCAAGCGACCTTGTATGTGTTGATGCTAGGAGACCGGATGCTACGCGAACGCTGGGCTGAGTGGTCCAATGAGCAGCTAAAAAAACACGCGGATACCGACAATACCGAAACGCTATGTATGGTACGTCTGGTCGCCGATGGTATTTGGCTCTCTGATTTTTCGGGTATCGATATCTCGGACAAGGCCTCAATACGTGAGCGCTTGATAAATATGACGCAGCAAGACTTTGACCAATAACTTGATAAACAGCTTTGGTCAATAACACGCACACAGGAAATTTGACCTTTAACCCATGACGGCATGATTTACTGAACGCTTTTTTATAAAGCTTTAGTCGCCCTAAGGAGAACTTATGACAACTACTCAGACAAACGTAAATAATTTACAAGATATTATTGATTTAACACAGACACAGACCGCTTATATCAACGGTCGCTATCTGACGGTCGACGAGTCGCTGACTACCTTTGACGATATCAACCCAGCGACAGGTGAAGTGCTGGCGACCATTCAGCAAACCACCGCTGAGCAAATTGATGAAGCAGTAAAGGCGGCGCAACAAGGCCAAAAACTATGGGCAGCGATGACCGCAGTTGAGCGCGGCCGTATTTTGTCAAAGGCAGTAGAGATATTGCGTGAGCGCAATGACGTACTGGCATTGCTTGAAACCAAGGACACCGGTAAAGCCTACTCTGAGACTAAGTATGTCGATATCGTCACTGGTGCTGATGTCGTTGAATATTATGCAGGGCTTGCGCCAATGATTGAGGGCCGCCAGATTCCACTACGTGATAGCAGCTTTGTTTATACGCGCCGTGAGCCACTTGGCGTCGTCGCTGGTATCGGCGCATGGAACTATCCGATTCAGATCGCCATGTGGAAGGCTGCGCCAGCGTTGGCCGCAGGTAACGCGATGATTTTTAAACCTTCAGAAGTCACGCCGTTAACGGCGCTGAAACTGGCGGAAGTCTTTACCGAAGCTGGCATGCCAGATGGCGTCTTTAACGTCGTACAAGGCGATTATCAAGTAGGTCAAGCATTAACTCAGCATCCTGATATTGCCAAAGTCTCGTTTACAGGCGGGGTGCCAACGGGCAAAAAAGTTATGGCAAGTGCGGCATCATCGTCGCTCAAAGACGTGACCTTAGAGCTGGGCGGTAAGTCGCCATTGATTATCTTTGAGGATGCCGATATCGATATGGCAGCGGATATCGCCATGATGGCGAACTTCTATAGCACCGGTCAGGTCTGTACCAATGGCACGCGTGTATTTATACCAAAAGCGCTACAAGCCAAGTTTGAAGAAGCGATTTTGACGCGGGTTAAACGTATCAAACTCGGTGATCCGATGGATGAAGATATCAATATGGGGCCGCTAGTGAGCTTCCCGCATATGGAGCGAGTGCTTGGCTATATCGAGCAAGGTAAAGCGGGCGGCGCGCGTCTATTAGCGGGCGGTGAGCGAGTAACAACCAGCGAGCTTGCCAATGGTGCCTTTGTCGCACCGACGGTGTTTACCGATTGCAGCGATGATATGACCATCGTGCGCGAAGAAATCTTTGGTCCAGTAATGTCGATATTGACTTATGAGACCGAGGAAGAAGTCATTCGCCGTGCCAATGATACTGAGTACGGCTTGGCCGCAGGGGTGGTGACCAAAGATCTAACCCGCGCGCATCGTGTTATCGGTCAGATTGAGGCGGGTATCTGCTGGTTAAATACTTGGGGCGAGTCGCCGGCGCAAATGCCAGTTGGCGGTTATAAGCACTCAGGTATCGGCCGCGAAAATGGCATCGAGGCCCTTGAGCACTATACACAGACCAAATCTATTCAAGTCGAGCTAGGTAAGTTTGAGTCAGTATTTTAATGGCTTGTTAACTGCTTGTTTTTTTAACCATCTGTTTTAACCACCTGTTTTAATGTACAAAGAAAGCTGTCGTCAGTAAGCGCGTCCTGTAGGCGGATATACCCGCATGATGTGAGCTTACTGATGGCATGACGTATTTTACTATTATGGAGCGTTTTATGACATCAACCACACCTGAATATGACTACATCATTGTCGGTGCAGGCTCAGCCGGAAACGTGCTGGCCACGCGCTTGACCGAAGATGCCAACATTAAGGTGTTGCTATTAGAAGCTGGTCGACCTGATTATCGACTAGACTTTCGCACGCAGATGCCAGCGGCGCTCGCGATGCCGCTACAAGGCACTACTTATAACTGGGGCTACAAAACCGACCCTGAGCCATATATGAATAACCGCGTCATGGACTGTGGCCGCGGTAAAGGGCTTGGCGGCTCATCACTCATCAATGGCATGTGCTATATCCGTGGTAACGCGCTCGATTTTGATGACTGGGCCAAAATCAAAGGCTTAGAGGACTGGACGTATCTCGACTGTTTGCCCTACTTTAAAAAGTCAGAAAATTGCGATGCAGGCGAAAATGACTATCATGGCGTCGGTGGTCCGGTAGAGATGACCACCTCAAAACCTGGCGTCAATCCGCTGTTTGAAGCGATGATTGAAGCAGGCGTGCAAGCTGGCTATCCGCGTACAGAGGATTTAAACGGCTATCAGCAAGAAGGCTTTGGGCCAATGGATCGTTTTGTCACGCCAAATGGTCGCCGCGCATCAACGGCACGCGGGTATCTCGACCGTGCCAAACCACGTAGCAATATTACGATTTTGACCGGTGCCTTGACCGATGTGATTTTATTCGATGGTAAGCGCGCGGTCGGCGTCAAAGTTGAGCATCAAGGTCAAACCAAAAAATTCTATGCCGCTCGAGAAGTGATTGTTTCATCGGGTGCTATCGCTTCGCCGCAATTATTGCAGCGCTCTGGTATTGGCCCTGGTCAGTGGCTCAAAGACTTGGGGATTAACGAGGTTTTAGAGTTACCGGGCGTGGGTAACAACCTACAAGACCATTTAGAGCTGTATATGCAGTACGAATGTAAATTGCCGGTGTCGATTGCCCCTGCCAATAAATGGTGGAATAAGCCTGCGATTGGTGCCGAGTGGTTGTTTAATGGTACTGGTCTTGGCGCGTCCAATCAATTCGAAGGTGGCGGCTTTATCCGTACCGATGAGAAGTTTACTCACCCTAATATCCAGTATCACTTCTTGCCATTAGCGGTGCGTTACGATGGTCGCAGTGCGGTAAAATCGCACAGCTTCCAAGCGCACGTGGGCTCACTACGCTCACCGAGTCGTGGCCGCGTCAAGCTCACTTCAAGAGATCCCAACGCGCATCCAAGCATTTTATTTAACTATATGTCGCATGAGCAAGACTGGCAGGAGTTCCGCGCGGCGATGCGTATCACTCGCGAGATTATGCATCAGCCAGCGCTTGACCCGTATCGCGGCCGCGCCATTGCGCCGACCGATGATCTGGTGACCGATGCGCAGCTCGATGAGTATGTCCGCAACCATAGCGAGACCGCTTATCATCCGTCGTGCACCTGTGCGATGGGTGAGGGCAATGATTCGGTGGTCAATGGTGAAGGGCTGGTACATGGTATCGATGGCCTACGCGTGGTCGATGCGTCGATTATGCCAAATATCATCAGCGGCAACTTAAACGCCACCACCATTATGCTGGCCGAAAAAATCGTCGATAAGATGCGCGGCAAGCAATTACCACGCTCGGCAGCGGATTATTATGTCGCCAATGGCGCACCGCTCAGAGCCGAGCCAATGAGTGCTTATCATACGACTGTATAAATAAACGTGCCAGCCAGTAGGCAGGATATCAGGATAATATAACGTCAATTTCAAATAAAAGGCCTTTCAACGTAAAGGTCTTTTTTATCAGTGCAGATTTGCTGGTACTCTTGTGAGCACTGACATCATCAGTACCGCACGCAAATGAGCATATCGGCTTTATTTTGCGCCGATTATCTTTTCATTATTTTTTAAAGGTGTTGCTAAGGGGTCTGCGGACTGTTTAGCAAATTTTTATTGATTGGTACTGCTTTGTGCGTCATGCATTTATGGACACATAATGTGGCGATGAGTCGTCAGTTTATGACGGACAAAGCAATATCATACGGTGTTTCATTTACCTATTGAGGTCTTTTATGTACAGCTCGCCATCAGAAGATGCGACGAAACCCTTGAGTCTAAATAAAGCGGTTTTTTTAGGCTCAGCGATTATTTCTATTTTATTGATTGTTTGGACGATTGCCTTGCCAGATTATAGTGAGGCATTATTAAGCGCGAGCATGGCGTGGGTGTCAGAGAGCTTTGGCTGGTATTACATGCTGGTGGTGGCTGCTTATAGTATTTTTGCATTATTTGTAGGCTTTTCAAAATACGGCGATATCAAGCTGGGGCAGGACCACGAAAAAGCGCAGTTTCCCTTTTTAGCATGGGCAGCGATGCTGTTTTCGGCTGGTATTGGTATCGATTTATTGTTTTTTGGTGCCTCTGAGCCGTTGATGCATTATCTCACCCCGCATACGGGGCTAGAGCCTGCCAGTGCCGAAGCGATGCGCCAAGCGTTATCTCAGACTTTTTTGCATTGGGGTCTGCATGGCTGGGGTATTTATGCGCTGATTGGTATGGCGCTAGCGTACTTTGCTTATCGCAAAAACATGCCGCTAGCGCTACGCTCACCGCTGACACCTATCTTTGGCGAGCGCCTAGTCAAAGGCTGGCTCGGTGATGGCATTGATACCTTTGGCGTGGTCTGTACCTTGATGGGTATTGCCACCAGCTTAGGCATCGGCGTGTTGCAGGCCAACGCAGGTTTGACGCATGTCTTCGGTATCGAGTCGAGCAAGATGGTGCAGAGCTTGATTATCTTGGGCGTGGTCTTAGCTGCCGCCATCTCAGCGATGACCGGTGTAGAAAAGGGCGTACGCCGCCTGTCTGAGTTCAATATGCTCTCGTCGATATTGCTATTGATCGCGATACTGGTGATGGGCAATACTGTGTACTTGCTCAACACCTTTACCCAAAGTATCGGTCAGTACTTCCAAACCATCGTTTTCAAAACATTCGACGTCTATGCTTATGACGGCAGCGCTGGTGCCGATTGGAAATCAGGCTGGACGATATTTTTCTGGGCATGGTGGGTTGCTTGGGCACCCTTTGTCGGCTTGTTTATTGCGCGTATTAGCCGTGGCCGTACCTTGCGTGAGTTTGTCTTTGGTGTGATGTTTATCCCGCTGGGCTTTATCTTTGCTTGGTTCTCTATCTTCGGTAACTCAGCGATAGACTTGGTGGCCAATGGCGCGACGGAGCTTGGTGAAATCGCCATCAATGACGCGGCAATGGGTATGTTTGCCTTGTTTGAGTACTTCCCTTTTAGTGATGTTTTATCATTCGCTGGCGTGGTTATCGGGCTTATTTTCTTTGTGACCTCAGCGGACTCTGGTGCGCTAGTACTGGCCAATCTCAGCTCAAAAGGTATGACCAATGATACTGATGCGCCGGTTTGGCTGCGTTTGTTTTGGGCAGCGGCAACAGGTTTAATTACCCTAGGCTTGCTGTTCGCCGGCGGCTTTGCCTCGTTGCAGTCGGTGTCTGTCATCGCAGGTTTGCCGTTTTCGCTGATTTTGGTGCTTTACATGATGTCGATGTGGCGCAGCCTAAAAGAAGAGGGCAATAAGCGCAAAGCCAGTACGGTTGGCACCGCAAACGTGCTTGATAGCGGTAAGAGCTGGAAAGCGCGTCTGCAGCGTATTGTTAGTTTTCCAAGCCATACGCAAGTCGAGCGGTTTTTACAAAACATCGTCAAACCTGCCATGAGTGATGTCGAAAAAGAGCTAAGAGCTGGCGGTCTAAAGACGTCATTGGATGTGCGAAATTTGGCCAATATCGGTGACGATCTCGATGCAGGTCTAGACGATGACAATGGTCAAATAGATGGTATCAAGCTGCGCGTCGGTCATGGCGATGAAGATGACTTTATTTATGAGGTCAATCTCATCAAAGCTGAGCGTCCAAACTTCACCTTAAATACCTCAACCAAGCATGCTGAGTTTTACTACCGTGCTGAGGTGTTTTTAAGCGATGGCTCACAGGAGTACGACTTGGTTGGCTACACCAAAGAGCAAGTGCTGGTCGATATCTTGCATCAGTATGAGTGCCATTTGCAGTATCTACATTTAGAGCGTTAATTATCTAGATGTTGAATAACCAGATGTTAACTGGCTAGATACCGTGACAAGATTGTCTTTTAGATGACCCCATAAGTTACAGTTAGCTTATGGGGTTTATTTATGAGCTGACGATAGGTCAATAGGTGGTATAAGGTAAAATATATAGAGATAAATTTTAAAGTATAGTCAGTGAAACATGATATCTATACCAGCAGTACCATAGTGTACTCAAAGTATTTTGACTAAGACATACCCTATATAAAAGGACAAATCTGTGACCACACTCAAGTACCTCGCTCATTATTCTGAACATATTCAAAGCCAAGCGGCTCGGCTCATCAATGAGGGCAGGCTGGGCGACTATCTAGAAAGCAAATATCCCAATCGGCACCAAGTGCAAAGCGATAAGGCGCTTTATCAATATATAAACGACATAAAAAACCAGTCTATGCGCAAAATCGGCCCGCTATCGAATGTCAGTTATAGCAGCAAATTAAAAGTCCTCAAACAGGCGCTGGGGGTTCATACCACGCAGTCTCGCGTCCAAGGTAGTAAGCTCAAATCGCACAACAGCATTACGGTGGCCAGCTTATTTAAAGAAGCGCCGCCTGAGTTTTTGCGCATGATCGTCGTGCACGAGTTGGCACATTTTAAGGAGCATGAGCACAACAAAGCATTTTATCAATTATGCTGTCATATGGAGCCAGAGTATCATCAGTTTGAATTAGACACGCGTTTGTGGCTGCACTGGCGTGAGTTTTAGAAATTTTTCGCATTTGAGCACGAACCGAAAAAAACTATATAACCAAAAAAATCATCTATTTAAAATATATGTTTTAAGTTTTTTATATTTGATGACATAGTTGTTTTTGGCTTCCAAATAAAACAATGGTTTTTTACAATTTATTACCAAAGATAATTTTTGTTTTTTCTATACGGTCAGATAAAAGTTAATTTTAAGCCTATGTTATCGAATCAAATACTGCCAATCAACCATAGCTAACTATAGGTATAACCATCCTATAATGTAGAAAGCATAACAAGGTAGGTACGGTATAAGGCTTGACGAAGATCTGTGACTTCAAACTGTCATGTTTATGACCTATAGTGCTGTATTGGCTCATGTGTAATCAAGAACATAGACGACAGCATAAAAACCACAAAAATAATAAATACCCTAATTTCTTTAAGGGAAAAAGTAAATACATTATATATTCTTATTTAAGAATTAATATATTAATATAAGTGAATTTATTTAAATTATCATTAAATACTATAATAAAGTTGACTATGTGTACATGTGTATTATCATGTTTTATAAGAGAGTAACTCTGTAATAAAACCGGATTATAAAATTTTTTATATTTTATGAGTGTGTCTATATAAAGCGTGAAATTATCTGATTATATTGCATTAAAGATATAAATTTTGCCATTATAAAAAATGCTTAATTGATAGTAAGGGAAGTACATCATGAACCGTAATTATAAAGTTATCTGGAATCGCTCGCTTGGCTGCTTTATGGCAGTTGCCGAATATGCCAAAGCCCGTGGTAAGTCATCGAATCGTGCGGTGAGCTCTGGCTCAGCGGCATCGAGTGCGGTAAGCTCAGGAACGAAGCTGATGCGCTTGACGGCAATATGTACAGGGCTTGCAGCCTCTGGGTTTAGTATGCAGGTAGTGGCTGTCGTAGGACCTAATTCAATAGATACTGAAGTTTGTGATGCTACTAGCAATCCCAGTACTGCAGCAGATAGATCTAGCGGTGATATTGCTATTGGCTGCGGTAGCGATGCTAGTGGTAGAAACAACATAGCGATAGGCGGCAACGCAACTACTAAGGTAGACGCAGGAGAAACCCAAGGCGCACAGAGCGTCGCTATAGGTTATGACGCTCAAACAAAGGGCGATCAATCGGTAGGTTTGGGTGCCAATGTTCGAGCTAGCGGTAATTCTTCTATCGCTATCGGTGGTGATGATTTAGACTCAGCATCCAGTAGAAATATAGATGGTACATCTAATAACGGTTTAAATAGTGGCGATGTAAATGAGGCCTTTAAAAAGTTTGCCGGTCGCGATTTAGTCTACACAGACGCAAACGGCGCAAATGACCCAAATATTCCAGACGTTAATAGAAAGCAGTACATCGGTACAGAAACTGCAGGCCCTGCTTCTGTCGCTATTGGTGTGCAAGCGCAGTCTATTGGCGCTCTATCAACAGCGTTTGGTACTCAGGCAACATCTATTGGTGTGGGTTCTGCAGCTTTTGGGGTATCAGCTACAGCTACAAAGTCAGGTTCTGTAGCATTGGGGGCAGGTGCTCAGACCGATAACGATGCTACGTCCGAAAAAACAGTCGTTATAGGTGGCAAGACTTACAACTTTGCTGGTAGTGTGCTTGACGGTACAGATGTCAAGACAGGTGCGCAAGTCTCTGTTGGTATGACAGGGCTTGAACGGCAAATAAAGAATGTTGCTGGTGGTAAAATTAGTGCAGACAGCACCGATGCGATTAACGGCAGCCAGTTGGCTGCTACTAATTCAGCTTTAGAGGACACAAATACCAATGTTGCAACTAACACAGGTAACATTGCTGATTTGGCCAATGGCCGTACCGGTATCGTCCGTCAAGATACTGGCACGGGTCCAATCACTGTTGGCGCTGCTACTGGTGGTACAAGCGTTGATTTCACAAATTCAACAGGCAATGCCCGTACACTGACAGGTGTCGCTAATGGCGTTAATGACAATGACGCGGTGAACTTCGGTCAGCTGAACCAAACAGTTGCAGACAATAAAGTCAAGTATTTCAGCGTGAATTCTACAGCTGGTGGTAACGTAAACAATGACGGTGCACAAGGCACCAATGCAATAGCCATTGGTAAAGATGCTGAAGTTGCTGATGGTCATTATAGCTCTATCGCTATGGGGCTTGGGGCGAAGGTTGCCAGGGAACCCGATACGGGAGCTAACATATCATTCGGTGCAGTTGCTATTGGTAATAAAGCATGGGCTAGGGGGACTAACTCTGTTGCTCTCGGTACTGATGCGACAACATCCATCTATGATAGGGGGGTTGCCATTGGTAATAAAGCTGGGTCATTAGGCTCTGATGCAACGGCGATAGGCAGTGAAGCTGTTGCAGCCTCTGCTGGGGTGGCGCTTGGTAATAAGGCTAAGGCACACAATACCCGCAGTATTGCAATTGGTGACAACGCTGTTGTTGGTGGTGATACAGCTGACGTTGCAAGCTCTTACGGAATTGCTATCGGTCAACGGTCAAGGGTCAAGGGTCAAGGGTGAAGCTAGTATTGCCATAGGTCGATTGGCAAACACTTCAGGTGTAGATGCATTGGCTATTGGTCGAGAATCTATTGCAGCTGCAAATGGTACTGCTATTGGCGCAGGAGCTAAAGCAAATAAAGCAGGTGGTGTTGCCATTGGTGCAGACTCTATAGCTAATATAGAAGCAGGTATTAAAGGCTTTGACCCTTCTACGGGTGGCGCAACTACCAAAACATCAAATGTGTGGCAATCTACTCGAGCAGCTGTAGCTTTAGGAGATAGTGATAACGGAGTTACCCGTCAATTAACTGGATTGGCAGCAGGTACCAATGATTCTGATGCGGTAAACGTCGCGCAGCTCAGAACCACCAATGACAGAGTGACCACCAACACCGGTGACATCGCTAACATCAATGCTGGTCGCACCGGTATTGTTCGTCAAGACGCAGGCACAGGCGCGATCACAGTAGGCGCTCAAACGGGCGGTACCAGCGTTGACTTTACCAATACCGATGGCGTTAATCGTCAACTAACAGGCGTTGCCAGTGCAGGAGACATTACTCTTGCTGCCAATGCAAACAATGCCGTCAACGCAGGCGATGTAAATACGGCAGTTACAGGCTTAACCAACGCTGGTCTTAACTTCCAAGGTGACGATGGTACATTGATTGATCGTAACCTTGGCGACACACTGACCATCACAGGTGGCGAGACGGACTCAAACAACCTAACCGCAGGTAATATCGGTGTGGTCGCAAACGGTACCGGTGGTCTGAGCGTACAGCTGGCCAAAAACATTGCTGTTGACAGCGTAACCACCGGCAACACCGTCACTAATAGCGATGGTGTCAAAGTTGATGATGGTGCAGGCAATGCAACCACCATCACCACTGCTGGTACAAGCGTGGTTGATGACAATAACAACAGCGCGAACTATACCGCTGCCGGCTCAAGCTTAAGTGATGATCAAGGCAACACCAATGTCAGCACCGCGACAGGCAATACCATCACCACTGGCAACAACGTCACCACCACCACCGGTACTGGCACCACGGTCACTGACGGCACGAACACTAGCAACTACGGTGCAGAAGGCTTCACCGCTACAGACGGCACTAACAGTACGACTGTTGGTACAGGTCGTATTAGTATAAGCGGCGTTGACAACACCGACCCCTCTAACCCAGTGACTAACAACATCGTATTGGACGGAACGACGGGGCAGATCAGTGGTGTGGCTGACGCAACTGCAGCTGACCAAGCCATTAACAAAGGCCAACTAGACGCGATAGCAAGTGCAGGTGACGCGAAGACTGACGCTTTAGGTAACAGCACAGCAAGCAACTTAGGCGGCGGTGCAAGCTATGACGCAGCCACAGGCACAGTTAATGACCTAAGCTATGAGCTTGATAACGGCAACACCATCGTCAACAACGTTGGCGACGCGCTCACCAACCTAGATGGTCGTACTACCACCAACACTGATGACATCGCTAACATCAATGCTGGTCGCACCGGTATTGTCCGTCAAGACGCAGGCACAGGCGCGATCACCGTTGGCGCTCAAACGGGCGGTACCAGCGTTGACTTTACCAATACCGATGGCGTTAATCGTCAACTAACAGGCGTTGCCAGTGCAGGAGACATTACTCTTGCTGCCAATGCAAACAATGCCGTCAACGCAGGCGATGTAAATACGGCAGTTACAGGCTTAACCAACGCTGGTCTTAACTTCCAAGGTGACGATGGTACATTGATTGATCGTAACCTTGGCGACACACTGACCATCACAGGTGGCGAGACGGACTCAAACAACCTAACCGCAGGTAATATCGGTGTGGTCGCAAACGGTACCGGTGGTCTGAGCGTACAGCTGGCCAAAAACATTGCTGTTGACAGCGTAACCACCGGCAACACCGTCACTAATAGCGATGGTGTCAAAGTTGATGATGGTGCAGGCAATGCAACCACCATCACCACGGCAGGTACAAGCGTCACTGACGGTACCAGCACCAGCAACTATGGCGCTGATGGTTTTACTGTTACAGATGCAACGGGTAACAGCAGTATATTTAATCAAGGCGGCCTCAGCTTCACAGACACCCAAGGTGATGCAACCGGTCCAAGCATTACTGCAAGTGGCATTGATGCCGGTGGCTCTACCATCACCAACCTAAAAGATGGCATAAACGCTGGCGATGCAGTGAATAAAGGTCAGTTAGACGCCATTACTGGCAATATTACCGCAGGCGGGGTTCAGTATGATCGTAATACTGATGATACAGTAAACTATGACCAAGTCAGCTTCGCTGGTACACCAGCTATCGTCGGTAAAGATGACAATGATAACGACATCGTCGTTAGTGGTGGAACGACGCTTACTAACGTTGCCAATGGTATCAACGCCTCTGATGCAGTTAATAAAAGTCAGCTTGATAGTGTTACTAAGGTCAAAGTTTTTGATAAAAACGGTGATGAGGTCACGGTAAATTTGGCAGATCAAGTGGTTAACAACAATGTAAATAACAATGAATTAGAATCTTTATTCTTAACCTACAATAAAGAAGGCCAAGAAGTCACTGATCGCTTGACCATCGGTGAGACGGTGCAAAAAATGAACACGGAAGGCGTAAAATTTGCGCATACCAATGCTAGTAGTCAAAGCAAAGGCGACATTGCTAACGGTGTGACCAATGACTCAAGCGCAGGCGGTCTTGACTCTACTGCCATCGGTGTCAACGCCATTATCGAAGCCGGCGCTGACAGCACAGTAGCCCTAGGTCATGACACGTTTGCCTCGGCCGATGCGACAAACTCTGTCGTTATAGGTAAAGGGTCAGAGGTAACAGGTGAGTCATCAATTGCTATTGGTGATGGCGCGCAAGCGTTAGGTAATCAGTCCATTAGTATCGGTACCGGCAACGTTGTTAATGGCGATAACTCTGGTGCCTTTGGTGATCCAAGTATTATTGATGGCAGTAACAGTTACTCAGTGGGTAATAACAATACAATTAATAGTAATGACACCTTTGTCTTCGGTAATAATGTGACTCAAACTGTCGAAGGCTCGGTAGTATTGGGTACCGGCTCTGCAGCGATGACGGGCGCGGGTATCGCAGGGTTTGGGGCCGTTAGCAATGCTGCTATTGCTGCCACAACCAGTACTACAGGCGCAGTTGCTGTGGGTGATGCGGCTAATAACGTATATCGTCAAGTCACTGGCGTTGCCGCAGGTACGGCGGATTCCGATGCGGTCAACGTCTCACAGCTAAAAGCAGTCAGTGATGCGTTGGGTGATAGCAATGAAGCGCTCAGTAACGCTGCCGTGCAATACGACAAAAACCCAGATGATACTGTCAATAAAGGCAGCATTACATTAGGCGGCGCAGCAGGTACCACTATCACCAATGTCAAAGGCGGCTCTATCGCTGCAGGTAGTACTGATGCCATCAATGGTGGTCAATTGCATAATCTTGGTAGCGATGTCGCGGGTATTATCGGTGGTGATGCAACTTATGATGCAAATGGCAACCTAACTGCTAATAATATCGGTGGGACTGGTAAAGGCAACATTAGCGATGCTATTGCTTCTATTAACCAAGGTAATGCTCAGGCCAACGAAGACATCCAAGTCAATGCTGATAATATCCAAGCCAATACTGACAGGCTCGATACAGGTCTTAGCTTTGGGGCAGACACTGGGGATAATATCAACAAGCCTATTGGTGACAGTAGTGCGCTTAAGTTTGAAGGCGGCAATAATATCACCACCTCTGCCACTGGTGACGGTATCAAGTTTGACTTAAACGGCAATATCAGTGTGGACAGTGTCACGGCTGATAGTGTGACCACAGGTAATACCACAGTCAGCAATAATGGCATCACCATCAAAGAGGGTCCAAGCATGACCACAGACGGTATCAATGCCGGTGATAAAACAATCACTGGTGTCGCTGATGGCATCGAAGTCAATGATGCTGTCAACCTTGGTCAGCTTAATGCGCTTGATGGGAAGCTCAGTAACAGCGTCAATGAGCTCGGTTACAAAATCAATGAAGTAGAAGACGATGCCAATGCGGGTATTTCGGCAGCAATGGCAATGTCTTCACTGCCACAAGCTTACATCCCTGGTAAGTCGATGGTCGGCGGTGGTATCGCCACTTATAATGGTCAAAGTGCCGTGGCAATTGGTGTGTCTAAAGTGTCTGACAATGGCCGCTGGGTCATTAAAGTCAATGGCACCGCAGATACCCAAGGCAATGCTGGCGGCGCAGTGGGTGCAGGCTTCCATTTCTAATCGACCTTGCGATGTCGTGACAGCGTTTACCCATGAGTAGACGCTGTCAACTCACTTATAAAACATATTTAGGGATGTATAATGAAAAAATCTGTATATAGTCAGTCTTTTATAAATAAGATACAATGCTTTTAAAATAAAGAGAAAGATATAATCATTATGACTTACTCAGCAGACTTTCGAACGCAAGTTATAAAAAGCGTCAAAGACAAAGACATGAGCATTCGTCAAGCTTGTATTTTCTATGACATCAGCAAAACCACTTTACAGCGTTGGCTGAAAAATCCAAGTATCAAACAAACTCGGGATAAGCCACCCAGTAAAATACCAAATGAAGCACTTCTCAAAGACGTCGCGCAGTATCCAGACGATTACATGTACGAGCGAGCTCAACGTTTAGGCTGTAGCAAGTCAGGCATTGATATTGCCCTAAAGCGCCTTGGTATCAGTCAAAAAAAAGACCTTAGAGCATCCAAAAGTGTGTCCAATAAAAAGAGCAGCGTATCAGAGTAAGCTCAATAGTTTTATGCAGCAAGGCTATCCCATTGTGTACATGGATGAAAGCGGCTTTGAGGCTGAAACCATTCGTTCTCATGGCTATGCACCGATAGGTAAACCCTGTATCGACAGCTATAACTGGCAAGCAAGAAAGCGCACTAACGTTATTGGTGCGCTCTATGAAAAAATGTTATTTGCCTTAGATTACTTTGAGCAAAATATTAACAGCAGCATATTCTACCACTGGTGCAAACACACGCTAATACCAAGTCTTAAAACAAAATGTGTGATCGTGATGGACAATGCTAGATTTCATAAGAACAAATGCATTCAAAAACTACTGAACAGACATGGCCATCGTATTCTTTGGTTGCCACCCTACAGCCCTGATCTAAATCCCATTGAAAAGAAGTGGGCACAGGCAAAATT
>NZ_NEXR01000014.1:0-6128 GCF_002810365.1 Psychrobacter sp. L7 | reverse complement strand
GGTGGCAGGCAACTATACCTTAACGGCAGATCGTATCGAGTCGCTGTCAGGGATAGCCGGACAGGCTGCGCTATCAGGACTGCATATCAGTGCTAATACCAAGCCAGTAGCGATACAAGCACAGGGCGGTGAGCTGCAACTGCATAGCCAGCAATCCATGACCATCGGTAGTGAGTCAGGACAAGTGAATATCGCAAGTCCTAAACGCATCAAGCTGCAAACCAGCGCGGGGGCGTCGCTGACGATTGATGAGAGCGGGATTAAGCTGGTGTGCCCGGGGGAGATTAAGATAAAGGCGGTGAAGAAGAGCTTGGTGGGCGGGGCGAATATTACGCCAACCCTGCCATCTCTAGGTGGCTCAGAGATCAAATCTTATCTAACTTATGTCGCCAAGGACACGTTCGGAGAGCCTATCGCTAACACTGAATACCTGCTGTTTATGGACGACGGTACGGTTAAAAAAGGTAAAACCGATGCGCAAGGCCGCACTGAACAGATCGTCACAGACACGCCTGAAGAAGTGGGTATACATATCATTGGCGATGAGCATGAGGGGTTTACATTGAGTTTTGGGGATGATGAGTAATGGCTTTAGATAGAAACTTAGAAATAAAGGCTATTTACAACAATGGTAAACCTGCTCAATATGAAAAGGTTGTAATAGCGTACCAAACTAAAAGTGGAATAAAGGAGAAAACCTTTACCTCAAATGCCGATGGTAATATCAAAACTGGTATTAAGATATCTAAACTATCTCCAAAAAATACTTTTTTTTATTATGATGGTGGGCAAGGTTATCCTAAAGTTTTAAATCAAGATACTCAGTCCATTGGTCATATACATTTGCTAAAAGTTAGCTCAGAAAACCCATTAAGTTTCTTAATACTATATGAATACTTTGATAAAGATGGATCTACAAAAGGCGATTGGATCTCTGAACTGGACTACAAGATTTATAATAAAGGTAAAGTCATAAAAATCGGTAAAACAGATGAGAACGGTATGACTGCACCGTTCCAAGGAATAAAAGATCAAGGTTACCAGATTAAAATTAAACCAAAAGGAGCTTCTTCATATTTAAATGCCAAGGTTCGTAAGAAATATCAAGGCACTCAGAGTTCAATCATAAAACATGATGGGAAGACTTCGAGCTATGCTGTATGCTTAGAAACTTTTGTTGGGTTTAAAGTAGTCAATAATAAAAATAAAGGCATTCCCAACGTTAAAGTATGGCTGATCGATGAGAATGGCGAAAAGAAAGGAGCTGTAAGAACGACTGATAAACATGGACGTATCGCCCCTTTTATTCAAAACTTTGTCCGCAGCGTCAAAGTATCTCTTGCAGGTTGTGAGCTGACCTTAAAAGAAAAAGAGATAGTCATTCCCAAGCATCAAGGCGAAGACCCTTATCATGTTATTGAAATAAAAACCATGATGTGTAGTACGGTGCCAGATAAACCGGATATTGAGGCTATGCTTGGAAGTAAAAGCAAGCTGCCTATCGTTTATGATCTTGCAAAAAAAGAACTATTGATCTTAAAACCAAAAGACTTTAAGCAGTTCGATGAAATATCTGCTGAGCTTGGCAAGCTGGTGCAAATGACCTATCAGCAGCGAGCAAGACTAGAGGGAGCTTATCAGCAGGGTAGATCGATTAAAGAGATACAAGACATAGAGGACGCACTAGGCATCGCGGAAGACGCAGTTAAAGAGAAGCTTAATAGTAGCTTTGCCACGAAATCTGATTTAAAAGAAGTATTTTTAGTAGAGCGCTACGCTGGAAACGACAGAGGTAGAGGTAATACTCGCTTAGTCAGACGTTATCTAGAAAATGATGCTTATCTACGGTACCGTAATAATCGTATTAATCAGACAGATTATAGTATCAGTCTTGAGACAGGTAGTGGTGTCGGTATTTCGGCAAGTCCTGAGTCATTAGATGTGGCCGGACTCGTCGATAGTATCAAGAATATTTCTTTATCCGTTGAGAAAGAATGGGAATCTGAGCAGTACAGTAAAGATTTAGATTTAAGATTTTTAAGTGATAGTCTCATAAGCTCTGCTAATGAGCTTAGTCGCTCTATACAGATATCCGAAAGTTTGGATGTTGATGCCACGGCCCAGTGGTTGCGTGCCGTTGGCGGAGCATCAGCTAGCGGTTCAGCAGAATGGAACCCTAAAGAAGGTGATATAGAGCTTAGTGGTGGATTTGACGTCAGTGGCAAGCTAGTGCTTTGCGAAGGGAATATCGAGACGAGAATGGCGATACCCTCAAAAGACGGCTGGCGATTACATGCCAAATTTGAAGCTGCTGGTGAAATAGACTTAGGTGCGATACGTTTTATTGTGTCTTGTGACTTTTATGGATTTACAGGAGTAAAAGCGAGCATTGCAGGCTCTGCCTCCATTAATTTTGAAGGCGGCTCTCAAAAGCTGGTAGCTGCCAGCCGCGCACCGAGACAGACAGCCGCGAATATGTGGGATGCAGCAAATAAACAACGCAAATTCGATGTCGAACGCAGCTATGAGCCAGTTGAGGTTATGGATGCCAACTCTAATACCAAAGCGGACATTGGCATTACTGCCTTTGCTGGTGCGGAGGTAGGTGTCACGCCTGCTGGTAGTATCGAGTGGCTCAATCCTGAGGTGAAGGACTTTAGATCTTTTGCTAAGGTGTCAGGTACGATCGCAGGCAGTGCAGGCGTTGGATTTAGTGGTAGTTTCTATATTTTCTACCAAGGTGGTAAATTTAAAGTACGAGCGCAAGCGGCACTATGTTTTGGACTTGGCGGTAAAGGCGGTATGGAGTTTGAGATAGACTCCGCATTGATTGCCGAATTTATGCGCTGGTTGTCTTATCAGCTGTTACATGCAGGGTTCAGGACGTTGGTTTATATCCAAGGAGCTGCTTTTGCAGCAATAAGTCAATTGTCAGTGTTGATGCTTGGTCAGAATTCTCAAGTTACCCAATCATTACAAGAAATAACAGACGATTTTGATAACTTTTTAACCTATATAGATACTGATAAAGCACGAATTGAGCTGGCGCAGCGCATTATCAGTAAACGAGATGACGATTGGCTTAAATATGCAACGCCTGAAGCCAAAGGTATGCTGCTCTATCAACTGACTCGGCATGCTAAGGTAAGTCATATTGAAGACCTGCCTACTGCTAGTGTTAGAAGTACAATACCTATCGATATTGATTTAGACTTATTAGAGTTTCGCAAGCAAGCGATTATCATCATCTTTGCTACGGTTACCACCTCCCCTGAATGGCGCAATACACTACAGCATATGACTGTTAACGGAGCAAAAGGCAGTTTGGGTAAAAACGAAGGCGATATAATCCGCTTGCTAAACTACGGTGTAGGACTAGCAGATGAAGCCGCTGTTCTAGCAATGATCAATTCAAACAGTACAGCGAAGTCTAATACAGGTAGCTACTATGTAGATGCTTATATAACCATGCGCCAAAAGGTCAAACCCAGCTATCCTAAAGGCATAGAAGTGGTCAAAAATACCGATGCTAATTACGATATCTACAGCAAAATGGGCGACTACACCAGTCCAACCTTCTACGCTGCTGCCAATCCAGATCAGTATGATCAGTCAGTCTTTGATGGCTATAGAGATGCAGCACCAATCCAGAGAAATGATGATGATACTTATAATGTCTAGTTAATTAAACCTTAATACTTTTAAGACATGGGCTTGCTTGAATTAGCTACGCAGCGGGCAGAAGTTGCTCTATTTTGATTTATATTAGAATTATCAGAAATTAAAGGTGGATTCGGCTCTCTTTGAAATCGTTTAATAGTAACGGCACCTCCAGCACGTACATTACCAGCTGACCCTTCAGTAGCATCTACACCTCGCAATACTTTATCTGTACCTATTTCTGGGCCTCGTGGATCATTTTTTGGACTATTAGCATAATACTCAGGATCGTACCAATCTATCATCCATTCGTAGTTTTGATTAGATAGATCATAAAGCCCTAAAGGATTGGGTGGATATAATCCGACAATAGGAACTGTAAGGACGAAAGAATTATACTTATCGCTCAGCTTACGCTGCTCTTCATATGTCCACATATTACGTCCAGGATCTATATCTCCTGTATCGGTTGGAAATAAGACATATTCTCCGCGATTACGCGCCGCATACTCCCACTGGGCTTCGGTTGGCAGATCCATTGGTACGTCTAACTTTTGCCCCAGCCATTGACAATAGTGCTGGGCGGTTTGCCAATTGATACCCGCCGCAGCATCAGGTTGGCGTATTTTAAGATTATTTTTCTGTGTGCTTACTTTCTCTTGCCCCGTTGCCATACTATAGATATCAAAGTCACCATAAGTGGCTTTATACGCATTCATACTAAAGCTATCGAGCGTCACAGGATGCAAAGGCTTATTATCAGCTTGTCCTGTCAATGGTAGACCATCCGTCCAGTCGAGCTTATGCCCGAAGTCACCCATCTCAAAGCTGCCGCCTTCGATAAAGCGCATATTTTCTTTTTGCTGAGCTAAGAAGTCATTTAATTGCTGCTGTTCATCTGCTGTTAGATCATTTCGAGTTTGGGGAATGCCATCGCTATCTACCTTCGGTGTAGGTTCAGTGGCGCAGGCGGTGATAGAAAATAGAGGTAAGATAAACAAAGATACGAATAGAGGTTTTAGATTCATAATGAGCTACAGTGAGTTTTTGTTGATAATTTCAGGTAATTATACTCATAATTTTGGTCTATTGTCTAAGTCGTTATATTAAACAACAGTTGAGATAGGGAGGGTTGATAAAATGCATCAATGGGGCGAGTTTATCCTGATCTACCTTAAAGGCATCGAAGTGGTCAAGAACACTGACGCTAACTATGCTATTGATAGCAAACTTGATGACTATACTGGTCCAACCTTCTACGCTGCTGCCAATCCAGACCAGTATGATCAGTCAGTCTTTACTGATACACAAGATGTCTTGTTGAGCAGGCAAAATAATAATATCTATCATGCAAATAAAAAAGAGTCTAAAAATATATTTTTTGCCAAATCGAAGTTGGGTTCAGAGTCAAGGTGACACTTAACCTTTTGCGTTAGGTGTCATTAATTTTGATGATGTAAATTGTATAGGTTGGGGTCAATTCAGTATTCGCAGCTTTAGGGCAGGGCACGGTTTGGGCACCAAATGGGCAGCGCACCATCACTACGCCTGTATCTGCTGGTATCAGCCCGTATGATGATGGCATCACCCCGCCGCTTAGAGCATTACAACTGTCCTCAGGTGCGACTCACGGTTGGCAGTTTACCCCAAGACTCGGACAGTCGGTGCTGCTTAACCACTGGTACGGCGACAAGGATAGCCCGCTGATCAGCCGCAGCCTCTATAACGGTATCGGCATGGGCGACACTGATGATAAAGACATCACTTCCCGTGATAGCGGACTCTCCAACCGGCATAACCTACAAAACGGATCCTCACCAAGATGGCATGGTGGCGGTCTGGGACATTCACAAATCAAGGATGACGACGCACATAGCGGCTGGATAACCGGTATCGCTCAATACGGGCTGACCTCTAATAGTGAAGTCAACCTACTGTTTGATGACACTCCAAACCAGATCGGCATGCAGTGGAGTGTCAATACCAATGCCCATGCTAACGCACAGCACCCAACGACCACCAACAAAGCAGTCTTTGCCCCAGATGAGCACATCCTCGAGCTTGGTGTCCTACGCCATCGCTACAGCAACCATCAATCGACAAGCAGCGGACAAGGGGTCAACCTTGCCACCGATCATGGACTGCAAGCCACAGCAGACAGTGGCATGCTGCTCTCTACCTTTGGGATCCGGCACAGCCACTCCGAGCATGAATCGGCGTGGGTCAACGACGCAGGACAACGCCAGCTGAAACTGGGTGCTGAGCTGAGTGAGACCCTGATGGAAGCCAAACAAGCGCACTTGCAATCCACCCAAGAGATCAGTAGTGCGAACGCGTCTATAAAAGCCTTTGAAACCGCAGCGCAGGTGATCGATGAGACGCTAAATACGGAAGTGCTTGGCGCAGCTGATGTACTTCTAGTCAGTCGTGACAGTATCCTCGCCTCAAGCAGCAATACCCTATGGACA
>NZ_NEXR01000019.1:0-3123 GCF_002810365.1 Psychrobacter sp. L7 | reverse complement strand
GCTGACTTTGTTGCTAAAAACGTGAAAGGTGATCTTAGCTTTGCTAACGCCGGTAAGATTGGTCTAACGGCTGATATCAATGGTAACCAATTCTCAGGCAGTGCAGATGCTAACGGCGGCTATCTCACTGAAGGTGGATTCTTCGGTGGTGACGCCCAGTATCTGGGCGGTGTTTACGAAGGCAATGGTGCTCAAGGTACCTATGGTGCCAAGAGTGACAAGCAGACCGCAGCAGAAAAAGCGGCTGTGAAAGCACAAGCAGATGCGGATGCAGCCAATGCAGCCATCGCAGGCGTTCAAGCACAAGCTGCTGCTGCCAAAGCTGCAGCAGAAAAAGCTCAAGCTGACGCTGTTAAGGCTCAAGAAGCCTTGGCAAGAGCAGAAGAGAACTTGGCAAATGCCGGTAATGGTGAAGACCTGCTCGCGGCTGCCCTAGAGCGTGCAGCTGTAGCAGAAGCAGCCGAAGCTGCTGCTTTAGAAGCGGCAACCAAAGCGACAGCAGCTAAAGAAGCGGCCTTAGCAGCGCAAGCTTCAGCAGAAGCTGCGGCCACGGCAGCAAAGGCTGCAGCAGCCAAAGCCATTGGTGAGGCTAAAGTAGAAGCAGACAAGAAAGTAGCAGAAGCCAATCAGCAAGCGGCTGATGCAAAAGCACAAGCGGCGGATGCTCAAACACGCGCTGATGCGGCTGAAGCGGCAGAGATAAAAGCCAAAGCTGAAGCAGACAAAGCCAAAGCTGATGCTGAGACCGCGATTGCAGCAGCTAATGCCAAAGCTGAAACTGCTAATCAACAAGCGATAGAGGCCAAAGCTCAAGCAGAAACAGAGAAGCAGAAAGCCACCGCTGCTCAAAAGGAAGCGGATAAAGCCAAGGGTGAGCTTGCAACTGCCCAACAGAAATTAGAAGCGGCAGAGCAGGCACTAGCGGATGCTCTAGCTTCAGGCGGTAACACAGAAGCTCTACAGGCAGAAGTGGATCGTCGACAAGCTGCCCTTGACGCGGCGAACGCTAAAGCCATAGCAGCCGAGCAAGCCCAAGCAGCAGCGACTGCCGCAGCCGAAGCCCAAGTCGCCGCCGCTCAGCAAGCCGCTCAAGCAGCGCAAGACGCCTTAGCCGCCTCTCAAATCAAGAACGCACCTGAAGCCGCTAAATCCGGTGTACAGCATATCAGTATCGATGCCACTGGACTAAATCAAGGTATGTTGACAACCACGACTCGTGACTTTGGCATTACAGATGAGACGCAAGTACAAGCACGGGCAGATATCGCTTCTGAAGGTCTAGTCTCTGATCCTGTAGCGCTTCAAGTCAGTGGTGACAATGATACAGCAGTAGCAGGATCTAGTGGGTTCAACTCATTTGAAAATACCACCAAAGTGGTTACTGCTTCACTGGGTGAACAGGACCTTGTCTACACCTCAACATACAAAGACTTTAGTGATGACTTAAGAGTGGCTCATATTGACGGTGCCGCTGCTGGCCTATTACCTGTCAATGGTGTGGCTGTCGTTGGTAATGCAACCCAAACTGCTAACATGCCAACTGAAGGTAAAGTTGGTTATACAGGAGATGCCACTTATCGCGAGACTGGTTTAGACAAAAACATTCAATTTGGCATCTCAGTCTTTACCGCTGACTTTGTTGCTAAAAACGTGAAAGGTGATCTTAGCTTTGCTAACGCCGGTAAGATTGGTCTAACGGCTGATATCAATGGTAACCAATTCTCAGGCAGTGCAGATGCTAACGGCGGTTATCTCACTGAAGGTGGATTCTTCGGTGGTGACGCTCAGTATCTAGGCGGTGTTTACCAAGGCAATGGTGCTCAAGGTACTTACGGAGCCAAGAGTGACAAGCAAACTTCTGCTGAACAAGCAGCTGTGAAAGCACAAGCAGATGCGGATGCAGCCAATGCAGCCATCGCAGGCGTTCAAGCACAAGCTGCTGCTGCCAAAGCTGCAGCAGAAAAAGCTCAAGCTGACGCTGTTAAGGCTCAAGAAGCCTTGGCAAGAGCAGAAGAGAACTTGGCAAATGCCGGTAATGGTGAAGACCTGCTCGCGGCTGCCCTAGAGCGTGCAGCTGCAGCAGAAGCAGCCGAAGCTGCAGCATTAGATGCGGCAACCAAAGCAACAGCTGCTAAAGATGCGGCCATTAAAGCACAAGCTGCAGCAGAAGATGCGGCCATAGCAGCAAAGGCTGCAGCAGCCAAAGCCATTGGTGAGGCTAAAGTAGAAGCAGACAAGAAAGTAGCAGAAGCCAATCAGCAAGCGGCTGATGCAAAAGCACAAGCGGCGGATGCTCAAGCACGCGCTGATGCGGCTGAAACGGCAAAATTAGAGGCTGAGGCTAGAGCCAAAGCTGCTGAAGCCGAAGCATTAGAAGCTGCTAATGCCTTTAGTGCTCCAGACTCTATAATATCTGGTTTCCAAAGTACTTCTATAAATTCGGATGATGGCACGTTTGAAAACGACTCTAATAGTTATAATCAGTTAAAGGTTTATGCCAATGAGGTCGATGGTAGAACATCCCTCAAACCAATTGATGTAATGTTAAGAGGTGCTAATAAAGGAGTTGATGATAGTGTTTATAATGGGAACAATAACGGCTTTAAGGAATACAAAGGCTCTGTTTCATTTGAGGGTCGTTTAAATAATAATATTCATGATCGGGATATGGAATACTCGTCAGTATATAAAAACTTCGATGACCAAATGCAGATTGGTCATATCTTTGGCGATATGAAAAATGGTATTGTATTCGAAAGAAACCTTTCTAATACTTATGTACAAGGTAATGCCACTAATCTTAGTGATATGGACAAGTTAACCAATGTCAACGAAGGTAAGGCTAAGTATAAGGGTGTGGCTAGCTATATAGAAGGTGGAGAGATATCAGCCGATGGCAAATCGAAATTCGACGTCGACTTTGTAGCCAAATCGTTAAAAGGCGAGCTTACCTTTACTGATAAGCAAGTCGATATTGCTGCAGATATAACAAACAATACTTTTGCTAGCAAGAAAGGAGCTGCCGTCAATACTGTAGGTGGTTTCTATGGTAAAGGTGCTAGCCATTTAGGTGGTGTTTATGAGAGAGAGGATAATAGRGTTATATCAACTTTGGTTGCGCCA
>NZ_NEXR01000005.1:0-4303 GCF_002810365.1 Psychrobacter sp. L7 | reverse complement strand
AAACAAAGCGCAAACCCATACCGCCGCCCATGGCGATGTGACCATACAAGCGCATCAAAGTGAGATGCGCCTCGATAGCGAGCAAGTCCTACGCATTCATAGCCGAGATAATATTGAGATCATCGCCCCTGATACGCTCACCCTAAAAGCAGCAGGGAGCGGTATTGAGCTATCAGGGGGCAATGTGACGTTTATTACGCCTGCTCAGGTGGGATATAAGGCGAGTAAGGTGGTTTGGGGCAGTGGGGGTGGGAGTAATCGAGACGTAAAACTAAAAAAAACCAATATGAAAAAAGAAGATATGGAAATTCAATATGTGGATGCCTATGGTAATTATCCAAAAAATGAAACTATACGAATTCGGTTAAATGATGAGGGAATAATTACAAAAGCACTAGATGATAATGGGAAAACTATTATTGAAGCTGCACCCTACGGTTCTATAATTGCAAAACAGACAAGACATAAATAAAAGGTGCTATTATGAGCAATACTCAAACTACATATATTGATTTGCCTGGCGAAAATGTCGTAACAAATCGTCAAAAATCCAAGTTAAAAGTAATATTGAGGAACCATCGCGACATTATCCTAGATATAGATACTGGAAGTGGAGGAAAACTAACTGCACAATGTGATTCACTAGAAGGAATTTTACCGAAAGATAGTAAGTTTGACAGGAAAACTAGTTTCTACTCTAGAGATAATGAGCGGATAATCAATAGAGGTAAAGCGTTGATTTTTAAAGATGGGAATTCGCAACACTTGTATGTATCAAGAGAATTTGAAGGTGTTTTGACTATAGTCAGTCTAGAATAAAAGAGATACAACCCATATCATGAAACAGCTTAGGTAGATTATTCTCCATCCAGCCTTGACGTAGAAATTTTGCCTGTGCCCACTTCTTTTCAATGGGATTTAGATCAGGGCTGTAGGGTGGCAACCAAAGAATACGATGGCCATGTCTGTTCAGTAGTTTTTGAATGCGTTTGCTCTTATGAAATTTGGCGTTATCCATCACAATCACGCATTTTGTTTTAAGACTTGGGATTAGCGTGTGTTTGCACCAGTTGTAGAATATGCTGCTGTTAATGTTGAGATTAAAGTAATCCAGTGCAAACAGCATTTTGTTATACAGAGCGCCGATAACGTTGGTTCGCTTTTTACCTTGCCAGTTGTAGCTGTCGATACAGGGTTTACCTATCGGTGCATAGCCATGAGAACGAATGGTTTCAGCCTCAAAGCCGCTTTCATCCATGTACACAATGGGATAGCCTTGCTGAATAAAACTATTGAGCTTACTCTGATACGCTGCTCTTTTTATTGGACGAGCCTTTCCTAAAAAGTGTGTAACTGCTTATAATCCACTAACAGGAGAATAAGCAATGACTAACCAAACTGACATCAAGAAACTGGCTGAGCAAATGGCTGGTAGCATGAAAAGCTTCGATGACATCAAAGACTTTCAAAAGCAGCTCATGCAATCCTTTATCGACACTGCCCTTGAAGCTGAGATGGAAGACCATCTCGGCTATCCTAAGCATGAGAAAGCAGACAAGCCCAATAAGCGCAACGGCCACACTAAAAAGACCGTCCGCAGTGACACAGGCGATCTTGAGATATCCACCCCAAGAGACCGTGATAGCAGCTTTGAGCCTGTACTCGTCAGTAAGCATCAAACTCGTATCTCAGGCCTTGATGACAAGATCATATTCCTTTACGCCAAGGGTCAAACCACCACCGAGATTGTAGAGAGCATTAAAGAGCTCTACGATGTCGACATCTCAAGCTCTCTTGTCTCAAGAGTCACCGATAACATATTAGAGGACATCACCGCTTGGCAGAACAGACCGCTGAGCAGTGTTTATCCTATCGTCTATTTGGACTGTATTGTCGTTAAAGTACGCCAAGATAAACAGATTATCAACAAGGCTATCTATCTGGCGCTAGGTGTTGCTCTTAACGGTAAAAAAGAGCTGCTTGGCATGTGGCTATCAGAGAACGAGGGCGCTAAATTCTGGCTTGGTGTTCTCACTGAGCTACAAAACCGCGGGGTTCAAGATATCCTCATTGCCTGTGTCGATGGTTTAAAGGGCTTCCCTGATGCCATCAATACCGTTTATCCCAACGCTCAGGTTCAGCTGTGTATCGTACACATGGTGCGTTACTCCATGAAGTTTGTGCCATGGACGGATAAGAAGGCCGTAGCGGCTGATTTAAAGGCCATCTATGGCGCTGATACGCTTGAGATAGCAGAGGCCAATCTTGAGCACTTTGATGAGGTGTGGGGTGAAAGTTATCCGCACGTGGTTAAGTCTTGGCGTAATAACTGGGAGGGCTTAACGGTGTTCTTTGAGTATCCGAAAGACATCAGAAAAGTGATTTATACCACCAATGCGATAGAGTCGCTAAACAGTGTGATTCGGACGGCGGTGAATAAGCGTAAGGTGTTCCCCTCTGATCAGGCAGCATTCAAAGTGGTGTACTTAGCCACCCAGCAAGCATCCAAAAAATGGTCGATGCCAATTCGTAACTGGACGTCTGCTTTAAATCGCTTTATGATTATGTTTGATGATCGTATCAGCAAGCATTTAATCTAAATGGCAGTTACACAGAATTCGGGATGGTCTCTATTGGACACGCTTTTGGATGCTCTAAGGTCTTTTTTTTGACTGATACCAAGGCGCTTTAGGGCAATATCAATGCCTGACTTGCTACAGCCTAAACGTTGAGCTCGCTCGTACATGTAATCGTCTGGATACTGCGCGACGTCTTTGAGAAGTGCTTCATTTGGTATTTTACTGGGTGGCTTATCCCGAGTTTGTTTGATACTTGGATTTTTCAGCCAACGCTGTAAAGTAGTTTTGCTGATGTCATAGAAAACACAAGCTTGACGAATGCTCATGTCTTTGTCTTTGACGCTTTTTATAACTTGCGTTCGAAAGTCTGCTGAGTAAGTCATAATGATTATATCTTTCTCTTTATTTTAAAAGCATTGTATCTTATTTATAAAAGACTGACTATATATACAAAGGAAGAAAAATCGTTATAAGGATTCCTGTTAAAAAGTTTGATAATACTTCATTCAGTAACGATCCCTTAGAAAAGCCAGCGCCAATTCTGATAAGAATAAATAAAAATAGTGGATTAAGCATACGTGACTGGTCAAATGGTACAGATCGTTCACATGCATATATAAGTCAAATATTCGATACTAGTAACCTAGTCAAAGATATTAGAGCAGATAAAAGTATGACAGGTTGGGAGGACTATGGTAAAGGAAGTCTTATGATTCCAACTATAGAAATACTTACACCAAATGATATACAGAACATTCCAGAAGATATCTGGAAACATTTAGGTGAAGGTAATAAATCTGTATTAAGTGCGGATGTTGATCAATATGGAATCATAACTCAAAACTTGCTTTATAATCAAATTGGGGCATCGGTTGCTTTTACAGCTGATAATTGGAAATGGTTGAAGGAAACTATAAAAAAGAAAAAAAAGGGAGGTTTTGAAATTGTGAAGGTGCACTTCAAACGGGGCACAGTAAAATCAGGTGAAAGGAGACTTTATGCATATTTTTCTGGATATACTAAAAGTAATAACTACTTTAAAACAGGTGTAAGACAACTCTCAAGTAATCCAGTTGTCATGCCTTTTACATCAGGAGCAGGATCAGTATCGGGTATAAAGCAAGCTCTTAAACAAAATTTATCAGGTACCTTTAAGAACAATGCACTAGTATATTTCGTACTAAGTTCTGCAATATCTTTAGCAGAGTGGAAAGCAGATCAGAGTGCTGATGGCTACGACTTAGCTGGAGCTCTTATTTCCAATATCATTAAAGCTATAATAATATCAGCAGCTGTCACTATTCTTGCTGGTACGTTAGTAGCTGTAATTGCCGCCATAGTAGCAGGGGGGTCTGCAGTAGCAATACCAGCAATCGTTATAGGTGCAATATAGGTAGGTTTAGGTATTCTAGTAGGATTAGCAGTAGAATATTTCGAGAAGAAATTGACTAATGGAAAAGGGATTAGTAGTTTTATGAGTGTTATGTTGAGAAATATTGGCGAATGGTTAAAAGATACTTTCAAAGAATTGAATACAAAAAGTAATCACTCATACGAAAAATTTGATTACGATTTTTGTAGGGCGTGCTAGAATTATGATAAGTCAAAAGTATGAAAGAATATCCGCAATCAACGAAATATACTCTAAAACTATAATTGGTCTAGGCGTGCTTATAGCTATCATTGGATATATGATTCATGGTATATATAATGTTAGTATATAT